>JBEHXM010000057.1:0-30237 GCA_048498695.1 Bacteroidota bacterium | reverse complement strand
ATCAATTGCTATTAGCGGTTCTCCAAGAGAGAACGTAGGGAAACGCGACGCTAAAGAACTGCGTTACAACGGAATGGTTCCGGCAGTACTTTACGGTGGGGCTACCCAAACCCACTTTTCAGTGTCCGCAGCTGATTTGAAGCCGATCATTTATACTCCGGTTGTTCATTTCATCGACATTACAGTTGCAGGTGTAAAATCACAGGCTATTATTAAAGACATGCAATTTCATCCATTAACTGAGAAGATCCTTCATGTGGACTTTTTATTACTGGACGAAAAGAAGCCTATCACTATTGAAATACCTGTTCGTTTAACCGGTACTTCTCCTGGTGTTAAAATGGGTGGTAAGCTGGTGCAGAAATTACGCAAGCTGCGTATCAAAGCTCTACCTAAAGATCACCTGGATAACATCGACGTGAGCATTGAAGGTTTAGATGTGGGTAAATCAGTGCGTGTGGCCGATCTTAAGTTTGATAAGCTGACCATCACCAATGCTATTGAAGATACCATCGTATCGGTAACTACTTCACGTGCATTACGCCAGGCTGAGCAGGATGCAACAGCAGGTAAAAAATAATTAAGAGGATTACACCGATTAGGTTGTGATTACGCAGATTAACAGCGATGAGTTTATACTTATCGCTGTTTTTGTTTAAATGTAATATCTTCGCTTTTCAGTCAATAAATGATAATCATAGCTCATTTTGAAGCTATGGGACTATGGACTATGGACTCAAAATGAAATACTTAATAGTAGGTTTAGGAAACATTGGGCAGGAATATGCTGATACACGCCATAATATTGGCTTTATGGTGCTTGATGAAATGGCTAAGCAGGAGAATGCAAAGTTTTATAATATGCGCCTGGCTTATTATACCGAAATATCCTATAAAGGCCGTATGCTTTACCTGATCAAGCCGACCACCTTTATGAACCTGAGCGGCAAGGCATTGAACTACTGGATGAAAGAGCTAAAGATTCCCGTTGAGAATGTGCTTGTGGTGGTGGATGATATCGCTTTGCCTTTGGGAACGCTTCGTTTAAAACCTAAGGGCAGCGCTGCCGGACACAATGGATTAAAGCATATTGAATATACCCTGGGCCACAACAATTATGCACGCCTTCGTTTTGGGGTAGGCGATAATTTCCAGAAAGGGCGACAGGTGGATTATGTGCTGAGCGGCTTTGATGATGATGAAATCCCCGAACTGCCTGCATTGATAGAGCGCTCCATAGAAATGATCAAAAGTTTTGCTACTATAGGCACCGAATTGACAATGACCCGCTACAACAAATAACATTCGGAAACGCTCCCCCTAATGGGGTGATTTTGCATTGAAAATCAGCATGTTTAGTTAAAATATTGTTAAAAATCCCTTTTAATTGTTAAATATTGCCTTTTCTTGTAACAGATGGATATCTTAAATTGTCTTGTAGCCTAAATCCTTTTCATGAGAGCCTTTCTATTTCTTTTACTTTTCTGCCTGGTATCGGCCGTCGCCTTTTCGCAAACTGTCTCGCAATCTGTTACCATACAGGGAACAGTAATTGATTCCGCTGTTAACAAACCAATGGGTTTTGTTACGGTAGCTTTGCAAAATGCAAAAACACATGCGGGGATTAAAAGCGGGCTGACTAAGGATGATGGTACCTTCTTGTTAAAAGCCCCGGCTGGTGATACTTATGAAATAGCTTTTGTTTTTATTGGGTATAAGAGTAAAGTGGTGCCTGTAACCGGTACAGGAGAAACCTTAAATGTCGGTAAAATATTATTGGGCGCCTCAACCGGCCAGTTAAAAGAAGTATCGGTTACTGCCGCAAAACCTTTAATGAAACAGGAGGTTGACCGCATCAGCTATGATGTACAGGCTGACCCCGACAGTAAGGCCTTATCCGCATTGGATATGATGCGCAAGGTGCCACTTTTAGCTGTTGACGGTAATGACAATATCAAATTGAAAGGCAGCGGTAATTATAAAATACTGATCAATGGAAAGGAATCAGCCCTGGTAGCTAAGAATCCTTCGGATATTTTAAAATCAATGCCGGCAACCAATGTAGAGAAGATCGAGGTGATCACCACGCCGCCCGCTAAGTATGATGCGGAAGGATTAGCCGGGATCATTAACATCATCACTAAAAAGAATGCCGACCAGGGATATAATATAGGTTTCAATAGTAGGTTTAACACCGTATTTGGGGCTGGCTATAATATTAACGGTACTGTTAAACAAGGAAAATTTGGCGCATCCTTTTTTGGCGGGTTTGGCAGTAATGGAAAGTTAACTAACGATTTTGGCAATACGGAAAATATATTTTTCCCGGGCACAAAAGATATTCAAACCACTATTGTACAAAATGGGGTCAATACTCAAAAAGGCCCTTATCATTATGGTGGTGGTGAGTTCAGTTTTGAGATAGATACACTGAATTTGCTTACCGCCTCGATAGACCTCTTTGGTAACAACCAGGATCAGAATGGCCTTTCCACCTCAAACATGGCAAGCATGGGTCTAACCCAGCAGGCTTACACCTTGCAAAATATCGGCAATGGCAGCTTTACAGGTTTTGACGGGGCATTGAATTACCAGCTTGGCTTCAAAAAATCAAAAGATCAGCTGCTTACATTCTCCTACAAATACAGCTATTCACCTAATAAGCAATTTAACAATAACCTATTTAGCGATAGGGTCAATTACTCGGAGGGAGCATTTCCTGATTACCAGCAATATGTTAATGCCGGTAATAAAGACCATACCATCCAGGTAGATTATGCCAGTCCGCTCACCAAACAGGTATCCATCGAGGCTGGGGCTAAAGCTATTTTGCGGAACAATTACAGTAACTTTCATGTGGATGACAGGGATAGCACAACGCAGCAGTACCTGACCAACAATGCACAAACAAACGACTTTAATTACCATCAGGATATTTACAGTGTTTATAATTCATACCAGTTAAAACTGGATAAGTGGACAGGCAAAGCCGGCCTGCGCCTGGAGCATACTTCCATCAGTGCTGATTTTACTTCGGCGGGTGTTAAAACAGCGCCGAGCTATAATAACCTGATCCCTTCGGTATCAATTCAGCGTAATTTTAAAAGCAGCAGTTTAAATTTTGGTTTCACCCAGCGCATACAGCGCCCGGGTATATTCCAGCTTAACCCTTTTGTCGACCGTTCAAACCCTACATTTGTAAACACGGGTAACCCGGCTTTAAAGCCTGAGTTGGATAACACTTTTGAGCTGACCTACAGCAATTTTAGTAAGAATGCAATCAATATAGGGCTTAACTACGCTTTCTCTAATAATTCCATACAAAATGTATCCAGTCTACACCAGGAAAATTTAAACGGCAAAATAGATACCGTTACCTATACCACTTTCCAGAATTTAGGTACCAACAAAACTTTGGGTTTAAATGTGAACACCAATATGAGTATAACCAAAAAATTTACACTGAGCCTTAACGGGCAGGTGGATCATATTTGGTTAAGCGGCACATTTAATGATAAGATGTATAAAAATGATGGATTTACAGGTAACGCATTCGGAAACTTGCGTTATAAATTTGATAATGGCTTTGGACTTGGATTCAATGCCGGCTTTTTTAGCGGGAATGTAAACCTGCAGGGTAGCTCAAGCGCATTCTTATTTAACCAGTACTTGCTTTCAAAAGAGTTCTTCAGTAAAAAACTGACACTTGTGCTGGTGGCTAATAATCCTTATAGCAAATTCAACACATTTCGTTCCACTACCAATTCAGCAGACTTCTACCAAAGCTCATATAACCAAAATTATTACCGTTCATTTGCTGTCCGGGTTAATTTTAGATTTGGCAAGCTGAACAGCGAGATCAAAAAGAACCAGCACGGTATCAATAATGATGATACCAAGGGTGGCGGCAAAAGTTCAGGTGGAAACCAATAGAGGAGATTAAGAGCCAGGAACCAGGAGTCAGGAACCAAGAAAAAGATATAAAACCCTGTGTCCTGGCTCTTGGTTCTTGACTCTTGATTCTTATTTTAGCAGTATGAAAGTATACGGTATCACTAATTGCAACACAGTTAAAAAGGCGTTGGATTGGCTAAAGGCTAATCATGTGGCGTATGAATTCCAGGATTTTAAAAAGCTGGGTGTGAGCGCAGGAAAACTGCAGGAATGGAACGATAAGGCCGGTTATGAAAAGTTTCTGAACAAACAGGGGCTTACCTGGAAGCAGCTTGATCCGGCTGTGAAAGAAACTGTAAAATCCGCAACAGATGCTTTACAGCTGTTGCAGCAAAAAACCAGCATGATCAAAAGACCGGTGATTGAGGATGGCAATTTTCTATTCTTTGGCTTTGACGAAGCTGTATATAAAAAGCATTTTGAAAAGTAAACTTGTATCTCAATAGGCACAAAATAAAGCTCATTCTCAACTAACAATCAAATAAAACCGATCAATCAGTATTTTTCGGTGGTTCATAATCAATTGGCAACATTTCTGCTACTCTATTCTTTCCCCATACCCCATAAAATGTAACGCTATATGGATTGAACAGTATGCCCTGGCTATTAAAAACAGCTTCGGGGATAGTAAATTTTATAAGTGTATTATCTGTATTGTTTTTATTGTAGAGATAGCTTATCTTATCATTTATGTGAAAGTGATGATTTTTATTATAGGCTACATACAGCCAATTATTATTACGGCTTAGTATATACTGGTCAGGCTTATCAGTGGATTTTACAATATCTTTTTTACTTAGCGGCGACGTTTGCAGTTTATATACTATTTTGGGGAGTTTCAGTTTTTTAGACCAGTAGGATAAAGAATCCCGCTCGCTGATACCTTGATTCTTCAAACTCTTATAGTAGGATATCCTAACATTGATCAGACTGTCTGAAGGCCTTTGAGGGTTTGCATAGACTGAATATTCCTGAACCCTGAAACCCTCTTCTTTAATACGGTCACTTGCAGCCGCTCGCAAAAAGTGCATGGGAGAGTTTTCGTAAACATCCTCCCTGTTTTTCTTCCATCGCCTTTCCTGTGCCGGACTTCCCTTTAGTTCCTCGAATAAAACGGGCCCCTCGTAATAGATCTTTTTTTCGTCTTTATTTTCAAATGAAAAGTTGTTTAAAAGGTATTTGATCTTATAACCCAAAGCATCATTCTCGATCTCCAGGAAATCGTATGACGAAGCTGTCAGTTTATGGCCTGCTTCATCATAGTCCAGATCAAGTACATCAGAATTTAGTATTTTACAATCCTGGGCTTGTTGTGATGTGCCCAAAAACTCTTCTTTGAACCACCCGTAGTATTTTTCCCTGTTTGGATCCTTGTGATATTTTATACTTACTTCCTTCAGTGCAACGGTTTTTGGAAATAGGGCGATATCCGTCAACTCTATATCGTTATTCTCAACAGTTATAGATTTTTTGTAGCTTTCAAAGCCGACAATTGATACTACAAGTTCATATTTGCCGGGTTTTATATTACTTAAGATAAAGGTTCCGTCATCAGCAGTCTTACTGCCTATGGTGGCATTACTTAAAAAGACATTGGCATTAGATACTGGCTTATCGTCGGTTTTATTTAAGACACGTCCTTTTACCGTCAGCTGTGCCAGACAGTCAAGCGGGAATAAAATAACTAATAAGATAAAAAACCTGTTCATGATCATCTAAATTCTATTCTACGTTATACTTGTATACCTGTCTGCCTATATTCCCTTTTTCATCAATACCTTCTACTACTACACGGTAAGTGCCTATCCCGTTGGCATTGAAAAACTCAGCCGAAGCATGACCTTCATCGTCGGTCGGTAACTCCGGTTTCCAGTAAATGGTTGAGCGGAGGTCGGGATTTGTACGGGTGATATTATTACTCTCATATTTTGGCGAGTAAAACTCACGCGCTTTGTAATAACCCTGGACGGTGATTGGCAAAATACCGATAGCGGCAACATCTTTCCAATCTGTTCCTGCGCTACGTTTAGTGGTAACAACCAAAACCCCATTGCCACCTTGCATCCCATACATACTTGCGCTGGCGAATTTAAGAACTTCAATAGTCTCGACATCACCTGCATTAATCGAATTGAGATCATCGCCTTCGACACCGTCAATAACTACCAGCATTGGCCCGCCTAAACCGCCGCCTAAAACCGGGACTTTATAAGGAAAATATCCTGCAAAATTTACTCCCCTTAATCTCCCATCTAAACTTATGGACAAAGGCCCGCGTACCCATTCAATCTCCTTGGCATGCATTACCTGGTCGGCATGGCCGGCACCGGCAAAGCTTTGGGTTTCATACTGATCGTGTTTCTTTAAAGCTTTGATTTTTACTTCTTTCAGATGTATTGATTTTCCTAATGCATTCAGGTTAAATTCTTCTTGTTGCTTGTTCTTAAGATATTCAACCGGGACAACGATATTTTGATTAAATAAAATAGATGGTAAAGGGATTACAGGCACAGGTGCAACAGGATTGTAAATCAGTTTGGTTTTATTCTTTCCTTTTGCATTTACAGCCTGTAAAACAAACCGTACGGTATCAGGAAATGATAAATTATCGAACAAAAACTTTCCCTTGTCGTCGGCTACAGTGCTGATTAAAGATTTAGGCATAAACGATATTAGCGATACCTCTGCTTTTGCCAATGGCTTGCCAAACAGGCTTTTGGCAGTGCCACTTATCTGTAATGATCTTTCGGGCTGCCATGCAAGGGGAGGCTGGTAAGTACTTAAAACCTGTTTCCATTCAAATCTACGGTAGCCATGCGTCAGCATTACCAGGTCAAGCTCTTTTAGCTTTTCGTCATTAATATTGGTAAAATAGTAGTTAGGCTGTTCTACCGTTCCTTTCAGATCAGAAGTTAGCAGCAGATCGGTAAGAATGGTGCTTTCTGTATTTTCTTCTACGGGGACTTTACTTTCATCGATCACTGCTACCGAAAAATGTCCCACCGCAGCGGAGTCGGCCCGGTTTTTTGCATTTAGCCGGATGCTGACCTTTTCTCTCGACCTATAAGTGCTTTTATCTGTAATTACATTTAAACCAAGCTGATCATAATTCTGTACAAATAGCATTCGTTCACATAAAGGCTCGTTGGCAGCTGAAAACAGCGTGACGCGGGTAATGCCGGTATGCAGGCGCCGTTTTATGATATCCAAATTAATCACCATGCTATCCAGCTTGAAATTGACGGTTGTTGCCAACCCGCCTGAGTAAATAAGCAGTGTGTAATCTTTCCCCTTATTCTCATTATACCAGGCTTTACTGGCTTGTATCTTTACCGAAGCTTTTGACAATGAATCATTATTGACAGCTAAGGTAATTCCTTTGGTATTTGCCATTGGTAAATCCAGCACATCTTTTGAGCCATCTGCAAAAGTGATATTTGCTTTGTAAGTTTTGCCATCTTCAGGCTTAAAAGAGAAAGCCCCCATCCCCAAACGGACAGATGCAAACTGTGTAATTGTTTGACCAGCATTATCAACCAAAATACCTTTAGCCGCTACCCCTAAACCATTTGGCCCTATAGCTTTGAAGGCTATTTTAGAAGGGATGCCGCTAACCAAACTACCGCCTTCGGGAAAAAATTGCAGATCGGCTTTGGCATCGGTGTTTTTATGGGCTGTGCTGCTCTCGGGGATATTCTGGTCATGCACCGAACCTACGGGGATCACCCGCTCAAAATAATTACCGTCATTGCGCATCCATTGGGAATAGGCCCTGATGCGGTAATTACCCGCCGGGAGCGAATCGGGCAGTGCAAAATCGCCCCAGCCTAAACCATTAACCAATTGCAGCTTAATACTTTGATCGATCTTATTAGTTGTATTGATCAGGTCGACGTGCAGTATCCCGCTTAAATGCGAGAGGTTGAGCCGTTCGCCTATGGTTACATAGGCTTTAAAATAGACAGTATCACCCGTGGCATAGTAAGGCTTATCAAAATGCAGGTAAGCTTTCTCGGTAGTATGCGAGACGGAAAAAGCCGTTAGCTTATTGATAATGTCCTTGCCCGGTTGCGCCTGAATAATTAAACTGCTTGTGACGAGCAATAATAGGGTAGCCAGGATGCATCGGATACGTTTCATGGTTTTCAGGTCAAGGTCAGAAGCGCGTTAATTGGCAGGTGGCCAAGCTTTTTAGGTTTTTGTTAATGCAATTTAACTATAATTAATTTATTAGTTGATGCGTGTTTTCACGGTAATTTGAAAAAATGTCCTATTCGTATGTTTTTTACTCCTGACTTCCCGAGATGATAAATGTGCGTAACTCACCTATTGTGTAACAATTATTTTACCCTTCACACAATTCTTTAATTTGTATTAATTTGCGCGCCAATAATTAACTGAACTAAACTGAAATGAAATTTAAATGGTTAGCCAGTGTCTCATTGGCTTTTTTAACTATTGCAGGTGCAGTGAATGCACAGCAACGTACGCCGCCACCTCCCGAAGCTGCGGCCCCCAATACCAACTACGATTATCACGAAACTTTTGGCCCGCCATTTTTTACCAAAAATGGAAATGAATACCGTGCAGCAGACGGCGCACCCGGTCCAAGATACTGGCAAAATCGTGCTGATTACCAGCTTTCGGCCAAACTGGATGATGCGAACAACGAGATCACAGGATCGGAAGTATTAACTTATACCAACAACAGCCCTCAAAAGCTCGGCTTTTTGTGGATGAACCTGGAGCAAAACCTGTTTAGGCAGGATTCCAGAGGTACAGCTATCGTACCGTGGGTGGGCAACCCTCCGCGCCAGCTTAGCCGCAACTGGGGCCGCGGACAGGAGTTTGATGCCGGTTTCAAAATTAAATCGGTAAAACTGCTTAATGCTAAAGGTCCGGCGACTGATATCAAATTCCTGGTAAGCGATACCCGTATGCAGTTGTTTTTACCTAAAGACGTTACACCAAACGGCGGACAGGTTAAGCTGAAAATAGAATACTCATTTATTTCGCCCGATTACGGCTCCGACCGTATGGGCATACAGGCTACCAGGAATGGTAAAATATTCACCATAGCACAATGGTATCCGCGTATGTGTGTGTATGATGATGTGGAAGGCTGGAATACGATCCCTTATACCGGTCCGGGTGAGTTTTACCTGGAGTACGGGGATTTTGACCTGAACATTACTGCACCGGCAAATCATATTGTAGTAGCATCAGGCGAGTTGATGAACCCTCAGGAAGTATACACCCCTGAACAGCTAAAACGCTGGGCACAGGCTGCAAACAGCGAGAAGACAGTTATTATCCGTTCGGCTGATGAAGTTACACAAGCATCATCCCGTCCGGCAGGAAAAAAAGAGCTGACCTGGCATTTTAAGATCAAAAATGCACGTGATGCATCATGGGCATCATCGGCAGCATTTATTTTGGATGCAGCTAAAATGGACCTGCCAAGCGGCAAAAAATCTATCGCTATATCTGCTTACCCGGTTGAAAGCGATGGCGTTGATGCCTGGGGACGTTCAACCGAATACGTAAAGAAATCGATCGAATACAATTCAAAAAAATGGTTCGAGTTCCCTTATCCGGCTGCTACTGCCGTTGCCGGTGTAGTAGGTGGCATGGAGTATCCTGGAATCGTTTTCTGCGGATATAAAGCCAAAAAGAGCAGCCTATGGGGAGTTAATGATCACGAATTTGGCCATACCTGGTTCCCGATGATCGTTGGATCAAACGAACGCCTGTACGGCTGGATGGATGAGGGCTTTAATACCTTTATCAATACATTATCGACAGCCGACTTTAATAATGGCGAATACGCACGTGCTAAGCCAATGGATTTGCATGCTGCCGGTGCTGCTTTCACCAGGCCGGGCCTTGAGCCTATGCTTAGCCAGCCTGCTAACCTGAAGGAAAGAAATACCGGTACATTATTGTACAACAAACCCGGTGCAGGCCTTACTATGCTGCGTGAACAGATATTAGGCCCTGAACGCTTTGATTTTGCTTTCAGAACCTATATCGCACGCTGGGCATTTAAACACCCTACACCTGACGACTTTTTCCGCACGATGGAAAATGCCAGCGGAGAGAGTCTGCAATGGTTTTGGAGAGGCTGGTTCCTGAACAACTGGCGTTTGGATGTAGCCGTGCGCGACGTTAAATATATTGGTGATGACCCTAAGAATGGCGCTTTGATCACTATCGACAACATGGAGAAAATGGCCATGCCGGTGATTGTAGAGATCAAAACCGTGAGCGGTAAAACCGATCGCGTAAAACTCCCGGTCGAGATATGGGAACGTAACAGCACCTGGACGTTCAAATATCCGTCAACCGAAGAAATACAATCGGTTACTTATGACCCTGATCATGTACTACCCGATTTTAATCCTGACAATAACGTTTGGACGAAGAAATAGGTTGGTTGGAGTGAGTTGATTAAGTTAAGTGGTTGATTGAGTTAGATTAAGTTAAGTGGTTGATTGAGTTAGATTAAGTGATTAACAAAATATCTAATCAGCTACAAAACAAAAAAGATGTAACCTATTCAACTTAATACAACCTAATCAACAAAAAAACCCGGCAAAAACCGGGTTTTTTTGTACAAATGTTTGCGCAGTGTTAAATTAAATGTTAAATCCAAAACTATCGGTCTGGATGATGGGTTTTACTTTATAATTATGGTATATTTAATTCACCTATGAAGAAAATACTATACCTGGCCTGTTTTATCATACTACTGGGCAATGCTGTTTATTCGCAGTCGCTGAAAGGCATCGTGACCGAATCAGGCACGGGCAATAAGCTTTCGGATGTTTTTGTGAAGGATATAACCAACAAGCAGATCGCCCTGACGGATAAATCAGGAAAGTTCGAGATCAAATCAGAAGCCGGTCATACCATCATCTTCTCGTCACCGGGCTATACGGATGATACCTTGTTTGTGGTAGACCTGGTGCAGAAACGTATCGAACTCAAAACGAGGACCATCTCCTTACGCGAAGTGAATGTCACTGCCCAGCGCCTGGCATTTGATCCCCATAAAGAATACCCGGATGTGTATACCAAAAGCAAGGTGTATGTGCTATCACCTTCCAGTTGGTTTAGCAAGGAGGGGCGTGATGCCCGCAGGCTGAAGCGCTATTTTGCACGAGAGGCAGAAGAACGGCAGGTTGACCAGGTGTTTAACCAGGTGTATGTGAGTAGTTTAGTGCCCTTAAGAGGCCAGGAACTAGAGGATTTTATGACCCTTTACCGCCCAAGCTATGCCTTTGTGACCAGCAATAGCAGCGAATCAATGGCAGTGTATATCAACGACTCGTACAAGAAATTCCAGGCGCTGCCGCCTGATAAACGCCATTTGCAGAAATTGAAAGGGGATTAATCAGTTCTAAGTCTTAAGTTATGAGTGTTGAGTATTAAGTTATTCTAAGTAATAAGTTTTGGGCCTTGAGTTCTCAGTCATCGTCGATTTCTGACTCATAACTTAAAACTCAGAACTTACAACTCACTTCAAGTACTTCTCCGGTATAGGGTTATCCTTGCGTTCACCATCATAGAACCAGCCTAATATCCAGAAACGGGCACCGTCATAAAACAGCTCGATGCTGTTGATGCCGCGTTCAATGATCGGTCCGGTTGCGCTGTTGCGCGATTCGTAGGTGCTCCATACATGATAGATGCTGCCAAAATTCTCTACCTTGCGGGATATCTCCTTTTCATAAAAGCCGTCTTTCTCCAGGTATGGGTCCGACAGGCGATGATACTCTTTCAGGCTAAGATAATGGAAAACCGGTTTGCCGTTTTTATTTAACCCGGCCGAACCTACATTTACATTGGGCCAGTGCAGCAGGCTGTCGCGTTCGTAGCTTGCCTTGCTGCCTTTTTCAACCGTAACCACATCATAATAAGCTTTGATAATGCCATCCAGCGTGCTTACATTATCGCCAAATTTGGTAGTGGTTTGGGCATGTAATGTGATATTACTGAAGAATAGCAGGGCGATGATAAAGGCGGCTTTTTTCATGATGCAATGCTTTGTTGAATGCTAAGGTATACTGAAAATCAACAAATTGAAACAATTTGCACTGAATGGTGATTATAGCATAAAACACATCACCGATATGAAAAAGAAAATAACAAGTATGGTATTGTTGGCAGCAATATTTACCGTATTGTGCACAGGCTGTGCCCCAAGGCACGCCGCACCACCACCGCCACCGGCGCCAGGCACACCACCGCCTTCGCCGACAAGATAATTGAACAGGAAAAAGCCTTTGACCAGCATAAACAGGTTAAGGGCTTTTTTTATGTGAACCTTTATAGCCAAAACGAAAGCAGTAATGGAAATATCTTATGAAAAACAGCCTTTCAACCTTCAAACATTTCAACTTTCCAACCCGGGTAAAACTTTTTCACCCAACCTCTTGAAAATCAAAAAATAAGTCCGTACTTTTGCAGTCCTTAAAATAAGTCCGCAGAGCAGCGGTTAAGGATAAAACTTTAAAAAAGAAAAAAAAGCAAGAATGCCTACTATTCAACAATTAGTTAGAAAAGGTAGAGTAGCTCTGGTTGACAAGAGTAAGTCGCCAGCGTTGGACAGCTGTCCACAGCGAAGAGGAGTGTGCACACGCGTGTATACCACTACCCCTAAGAAACCAAACTCAGCAATGCGTAAAGTGGCCCGTGTGCGCCTTACCAATGGAAAAGAAGTGAATGCTTACATCCCTGGCGAAGGACACAACTTACAGGAACACTCTATTGTGTTGATCCGCGGCGGCCGTGTTAAAGACTTACCAGGTGTACGTTACCACATCATCCGTGGTGCACTGGATACATCAGGTGTTGCAGGTCGTAACCAACGTCGTAGTAAATATGGTACTAAACGCCCTAAACCAGGACAAGCTGCTGCAGCCCCTGCAAAAGGTAAAAAGAAATAATTAAAGGAGGATAGTAACAATGAGAAAATCGAAACCAAAAAAAAGAATCCTTCTTCCTGATCCAAAATTCAATGATATTCTGGTAACCAGGTTTGTAAATAACATGATGTTTGACGGTAAAAAATCTACCGCTTATGCCATATTCTATAATGCAGTTGAAATAGTTGAAAAGAAAACCAGCGAAAACGGTTTGGATACCTGGAAAAAAGCTTTGAACAATGTAATGCCTGCTGTTGAAGTAAAGAGCCGCCGTGTAGGTGGTGCGAACTTCCAGGTGCCTACAGAGGTTCGTCCGGAACGTAAAGTTGCTTTGGGTATGAAATGGCTGATCAGCTATGCACGTCGCCGTGGTGAAAAAACCATGATGGAGAAATTAGCCGGTGAGATCATCTCGGCTTCTAAAGGTGAAGGTGCTGCAGTGAAGAAGAAAGAAGATACGCACAAAATGGCTGAGGCTAACAAGGCGTTCTCACACTTCAGATTCTAATTATAGAATGACTGAATTATTGAATTATTGATTTGGTAATATTCAACTAAAAGATAATTCGGTAATTCACAAATTCAATAAATCAATAATTGAACATGTCAAGAGATCTTAAATACACAAGAAATATAGGTATTGCCGCTCACATTGATGCCGGTAAAACCACTACAACCGAGCGTATTCTTTACTATTCTGGCGTGAGCCATAAGATTGGTGAGGTACACGAAGGTGCGGCTACCATGGACTGGATGGCGCAGGAGCAAGAGCGTGGTATCACCATCACTTCGGCTGCTACTACCGTTAACTGGAAATACCGTGGCCACAACTACCACATGAACATCATCGATACTCCGGGACACGTGGACTTTACTGTTGAGGTAAACCGTTCATTACGCGTACTGGATGGGTTAGTGTTCCTGTTCTCGGCTGTTGACGGCGTTGAGCCGCAATCAGAAACAAACTGGAGGCTTGCCAACAACTACAACGTACCACGTATCGGTTTCGTTAACAAAATGGACCGTAGCGGTGCCGATTTCTTAAACGTGGTAAAACAGGTTAAAGAAATGCTGGGCAGCACAGCTATTCCGCTTCAGTTACCAATCGGTGCCGAAGATAACTTCAAAGGCGTGGTTGACCTGATCAACTTCCGTGGTATTGTATGGAATGAGCACGATAAAGGGATGACCTTTACCGAAGTGCCTATTCCTGATGATATGGTGGAAGAAGCTACTGAGTGGAGAGAAAAATTACTGGAAGCAGTGGCTGAGTTTGACGATCACCTGATGGAGAAATTCTTTGATGATCCGACAACCATTACCGAACGCGAAGTATTGGACGCTTTACGCCAAGCTACGTTAGCCGGTAAGATCGTTCCGATGACTTGCGGTTCATCTTTCAAAAACAAAGGTGTACAAACCATGCTGGATTATGTGATGGAATTGATGCCTTCACCTTTGGATTCAAAAGGTGTGATAGGCCATCATCCTGATACAGGTGCAGAGATCCTGGTTAAGCCAGATGTGAAAGAGCCGTTTGCAGCGTTGGCATTTAAAATTGCTACCGACCCCTTTGTGGGCCGTTTATGCTTTATCCGCGTATATTCAGGTAACCTGGAAGCTGGTTCATATATCTACAACATGCGTTCAGAATCAAAAGAGCGTATTTCCCGTATATTCCAGATGCACGCTAACAAGCAAAACCCTATCCCTAACGTAGGTGCAGGTGACATTGCTGCGGTAGTTGGCTTTAAAGATATCAAAACAGGTGATACCCTTTGCGACGAGAAACACCAATTGGTTCTGGAGTCGATGGTATTCCCTGACCCGGTTATCGGTTTGGCTATTGAGCCAAAAACCCAGGCCGACGTTGATAAATTAGGTATTGCTTTGGGTAAATTAGCCGAAGAGGATCCTACCTTCCGTGTACAAACTGACCAGGACACCGGCCAAACGGTTATCAGTGGTATGGGCGAGTTACATCTTGATATTTTGATGGATCGTCTGAAACGCGAGTTTAAAGTGGAAGTTAACCAGGGTGCGCCGCAGGTAGCTTACAAAGAAGCTATCACCGGTACTATACAACACCGCGAAACTTATAAGAAACAAACCGGTGGTCGTGGTAAATTTGCCGATATACAGATCGTTGTTTCCCCTGCTGACGACAACAAAGAAGGCTTGCAGTTTGTAAACGAGATCGTTGGTGGTGCTATCCCTCGCGAATTTATCCCATCTGTAGAAAAAGGCTTTAAAGCTGCTATGGATAACGGTGTGCTTGCTGGTTACCCGCTTACCAGCTTAAAGGTACGTTTGATCGATGGTTCGTTCCACGCAGTCGATTCGGATGCGCTTTCTTTTGAAATTGCAGCACGTTCTGCTTACCGCGAAGCATTGCCAAAATGTAAACCGGTATTGCTGGAGCCGATCATGAAGATCGAGATATTGACTCCTGAAGAAAACATGGGTGATGTGATCGGTGATATGAACCGTCGTCGTGGCCAGCTGCAAGGTATGGATACCCGTGCCGGTTCACAGGTGATCAAGGCAATGGTGCCGCTTTCTGAAATGTTTGGTTACGTAACCCAGTTGCGTACCATTACATCAGGCCGTGCTACTTCAACTATGGAATTTGACCACTATGCTGAAGCACCACGCAACGTACAGGAAGAGGTTGTTGCCAAATCAAAAGGCAAGAAACAAGTTGCAATAGACTAAGTAATAGAGATTAGTTGATTGGTGATTAGAGATTAGTTGCCAATCAACTTAACAAATAAACAATCAGTCAATTCCTAATAAATAGCTCTTAGGATTGATTTAAAAACAAGTAAAAATGAGCCAAAGGATCAGAATTAAATTAAAATCGTACGATTACAACCTGGTTGATAAATCAGCTGAAAAGATCGTAAAAACAGTAAAACCTACGGGTGCTGTAGTAAGCGGACCGCTTCCGCTGCCAACTGAAAAGAAAATCTTTACAGTATTGCGTTCACCGCACGTGAACAAAAAGGCACGCGAGCAATTCCAGTTATGCTCTTACAAGAGATTGCTGGATATCTACAGCTCAAACTCAAAAACTGTTGACGCTTTAATGAAGCTTGAATTGCCAAGCGGTGTTGAAGTAGAGATCAAGGTGTGAGTTGATAGAATCAAGATTCAAGAAACAAGAGTCAGGATATTTGATAAGCCATTCGGAAACGGGTGGCTTTTTTGGTTTAATATTATTTAGCTGCTTCGGAATGATGCTCGTGCATAATGATCCATTGGTTATTTTCTTTCTTTAAACCTATTGTAAGCCGCACCTTAATATCAACTTTTTGTCCCTTTTCAGTCCCGCTGCAATTGATGATCCCTGTGCAAAAGGCCACATCATTACCCGCTGTGACATTTAGTTCAGTTACTTCAAACTGCCCGTCTTCACCATACCAGGGATAAAAAACCTGTTCCCATGATAAGCGGTAAGCATCGATACCCTTGGATTGTACAACCGGGTCAGGCACATCAAACAATAAAATATCTGGAGAATGATGAGCGAGTATACCAGCGATATCCTTTGCCCTTACTGCTTTTGCCCAGTTATCAATTATCCCGTTGATGAGTTGTTCGTTTGTCGCTTCCATCGTTTTAAGTTTTTTTATTTACTCAAAAGTACTTCCGCTAAATGGATCTGAAAATGCGTGATTACGACATTAGAAGAGGTTGTTTGCGACAGGGGCTATTATTAAATTAGGACGATTAACCCTACACGCTTAGACTTTTCGGTGAAAATAATTTAGTTTCTCTTAATTTTTGTAAAACCAAGTCTGCATCATCCTTGTCCACGCTATCTCCGAACTTTATTGTTTGTCCATTATAATCAAACAAAAAAGTACCCCCTAATTTTATAGTAAGTTTAAGTTTGCCTCCTGAATAAAGTGACGAGTTATTCCATTTATTTTCTTCGTAGCTATCGTCATCAAAATCGGCCCTCATGTTTTTCACTGACTTTAATTCATAAATTTTTGACTTAAAAAAGAAAATCCAAAATTTATTGATAACGATTGTGCCATTATCAATAGTAATAACTTCTTTGCCCATCGTGTTCCACAGAAATGCACGTGTTAAGAATGTCCAACCGATAAACGCACCCATCAGCCAAAGCATAGTAAATGTATCTTTAGGGGAATGCGAAAATAAATCGATGGAGAAGACAACTATTCCTGTTGAAAAAAGAAGCGACCCCAAACCCGAGAAAAATGCTGCTGCAAAGTCTTTCTTAGCCGGGATGATTAACTGACAATAGTTAAAGTCTGTTTTTATAATTATCCTATCAATATAGATTTCTTGCATTGCGGTCGGATAACTTACCCACGACCTAACAACTCATCCAGCTTATTACGTTCGGTTTGCAGCTCTCGGGCAAGCCTTAGTTCCTTTTCGTTGGCTTTGGCTTTGTAGGTTTTGTATTCTTCCTCTATCTCTTCGTATAGCTCTGTGCGGTGTTTGGCTTCGTGCCTGTATTTTGCTGTGGTCAGTATCACAATGGTCAATGCAGCAGCTAAGCCGATCACCAGGCCAAACATCACCAGGTTATAGGTTGATTTCTGCATGTCTATTCCAAACATGCTGATGTTGTCAATTTTTGAGGTTGATTGCGACAAGCTTTGATCTTTACTGCTTATATCAGTTTTTAAGCTGTCAACTGCTTTTGTCGAAACGGCCAGTTTTGTCTTCAAATCTTTGATCTGGCTTCGTTCGCGGCTTAGCGAATCATTCACATTTTTCCATAATGCAGCAATAAGCGGCTGCTGATAATTATAAACTTTGGTAAGCAGGTATTGGTATTGCCCGTTCAGGCTTTTGGCGTTTAATTGATTAGGATCTATCTGCGTTTTAGCCTGTGCCGCAGAATCTTTTGCGTGCTGTGCTGCAACAGCAGCAGGGCTTACGGCAGCAGCATTGGCTGGTGCAGCAGCAGGGTATAATCTATGACGACGATATAATGGCTTGGCTTTTAGTGGTGTAGCCGTTTTTATAGCTTCAGTTTTTGCGGGCTCAGCTTTTTTGGTAGAATCCTGTGCATTTGCCGTGATACATAAGCAAATACATAAAAAGAAAAACAGGCAACCAGGCAGTAATAAACGCTTCATCATTTGTAGTAAAATTTAGTCCGTTAAGTTAATTATTAATTAAATAACTCGTATAAAAAAATATTTTATTGTCTTTATACTGATTTTAATGCATAAAGGATATGCTAAATTACATAAAAATGAAAGGGAACAGGTTAAGGATTTATTATATCTGATGTGCAGATATGCGAATATGCAGATGTGCGAATATGAATTCACAGGATATAAAGATGGGCGTATTTAATGTAAATCTTTACAACTGCATATTTGCACATCAAAATATATTGCGTGTAACTATATTAGCAAAATGAATATCGGTATTATAGGATTAGGCGATATGGGTAAGCTGTATGCCAAAGCGTTTGCAAAGGCAGGCTATACGGTTTGCGGATGTGATCTGCCTGAAAACAGGGACAAACTGGAAGCAGAGTTGGTACCTCTCGGTATCAAGGTAATGGATAATGGCGGAGACATAGCACGTTCCAATGATTTGATCATTTATTCTGTTGAAGCAGACCATTTGGCTGAAGTGGTAGCTACTTATGGACCTTTGACCAAATATGGTGCTATTGTAGCCGGACAGACGTCGGTCAAACATCCAGAGATAGCCATCTTCGAAAAATACCTGCCGGCTGATGCACAGATCATTACTTTTCATGCCATGCATGGAGGGGGGTTTGAGCCTAAAGGACAAAAGCTTATCCTGATCAAACACCGTGCAGACGAAGAAGCGTACAAGTGTATGCTGGAGTTGTTTACCGCCATACAAACAGATATCGTTGAGATACATGATTATCATGAGCATGACAAGATAGTTGCCGATACGCAGGCGGTAACACACGTAGGCTTTGAAAGCATGGGAACAGCCTGGAAAGAAGCCGGTTTTTTCCCCTGGGAGAATGGTTCTTATGTTGGCGGGATAGATAATGTGAAGATATTGACCACCCTGCGGATATTCAGTTACAAGGCACACGTTTATGGGGGATTAGCCATACTGAACCCTTATGCGCGTCAGCAGGTGAGAAGATACGCCATATCTGAGTCGGAATTGTTTAAATTAATGATACAGGAAGAGGAAAAGGAGTTCCGCGAAAGATTATACAGGGCCCGCGATTTTGTTTTTCATGAGAGCCGCAAACCGATTATGCTGAGTGATAAAGTGATGAAGGAATTTTCACTTTCGCAGCATGATGCAACACAAAAACCCAATTCGCACCTCAGTATATTGAGTATGGTGGATGCCTGGTATCATCTGGGCGTGAACCCTTACGATAACCTGATCTGCCAGACACCGCCCTTTCGCTTAAGATTAGGCATAGCCGAATACCTGTTTAAGGACGAAGAGTTGCTTGAAGAGTCCATCACCGCCGCGTTGTATGATAAGAGTATCCGTGGCGATGACCTGGAGTTCCACTCAGCAGTTAGGGAATGGTCGGCCATTATTGGTTATGGCGATATGGAAGGCTACAAAACCCATTTTAATGCTGTAAAGGCTTTCTTTAAAGACAGGCTGGACGATGGTAACAAAAAAAGCGCTGAGTTGATAAGAAGGTTGATGTCGGAGTAAAAGCATTTCGAATTTCGAATTTACAATTTCGAAATTGAACATCCGAAATTCGAAATAGGGTATCACTTCGCGCTAAACAAAGTCCACGGATAAGCCTTCATATCACGCAAAAACTTAGCCTGGTAATTATACTGAGGGTGTTTCTTAAAGAAAGGGCCTGCCAGGAAATCTGATCCTCCGGGATGCCCCATGTGCGCCCAGAACTGCATTTTTTTCGCCAGTTCAGAAGTGGTAACCTTTCCCTGCACCGCCCCGGCGGGGAAATAAGGCGCTTCACCAAACTCCGGTGCACCGTTGGGGTCTTCATCAATGTGTCCATCTATTACGCAGCGGTTATAGGCATTCTTTTTGCCCAAAGCATCATAAGTATCGCCCTCTATTAGTTTGCCTGTTTCATCGGTTAGCTTACCTTTATAATCAATGGCGATCAGTTTTTCCATCCGTAGTTTACGGGCGTTTGGTGAACTTTTAGGATCATTTACATTGAAATTCGTTTCATCCTTAATTAATTGCGGGTCACTGGGGAAATTGGAGCCGATCAGCACAGTATCCTTTGATCGCCAAACTTTGTAATGTTTAAGGCCAAGCTCCAGTTTGGCAACCTCGTTGGTTTTGGTATCGCCTATCAGCCAGTCGTTAGCATAGCCGCCATTATTATCGGTTGTCATTATTTTTATTGCATCATCAATACTGTTGGCGTATTGTGCGGTTTTGCGGGCGCGTACGAACTCGGGTGTACGCGTGCTGTCAAATCCTTTGAAGCCGGTTATGGTAGTTTCTGTTATCAATATCCCGCCACTGGTAATCACAAAATCATCCCCGCTTTGTATGGTACCCGGCAGGCAGTCCATCAAAATATGATTTCCTTTTTCGGGTTTGATGTCGGCAATGATATTGCAGTGTTCGCCTATAATATAGTCGGTCCAGTCGTTGTGACCTATCACGATCTTGCCGTCTTTGGTATATTTCCCTGTAGCAATAAATGCGCTGCAGTTTCCCGGCGCTTTGTTATCGCCACTACCGGGCTTTTCCTTATTCATCAAAAGTGGGATGTAATAGCCGGCTATCTCTGTACTGGCGTTTAACGCTGTCAAATCAATGGCATCATATTTCATGCCTTTTGCCTGCAGTCCTTCTGCCATCCCTTTAAGCTCGTCCTGGTATTCCTTGTCTATTTTATTCCAGAAGATGCGTTGTGCTGTTGCACGGTAAAACGCCCAGTCGTGGTGACTGCCATAAGGCAGATAATATTGCATTACCTTTATTAAGGTATCTATCTCTTTTGATAACAGGTAGCCATGCTGGTAACCAATATCATGCGGCGAACCCTGCAGGTGAACGTATATCCATCCATTTTTTTCTGAGCGGCTGGAGTTAGCGAGCGGGTCATGAGATGGCCTTTGCTGGCAGGAGAAAAATAATATTGATATAATAAATATGGTAAAGGCTTTGAAGGGCGTTTTCATGATCAATGAATATGTCGGATGAATATAAGAAAATTGCGTCTGTTACGCTCATTCAAGTTTCCACACTTTAATGAGCGAGTATTTATGCATAAATGCATAAGAAACATGAAATACTACCTAAGATAAACCTATGAAATGTTCGACCCACTCAACTGCTCATCGTGCGTCCAAATCTCCTCTCAAATAAATTTAAAAAAATAATTGCGCAAGTATTTGAGAGTTAATCTAAAATATCTATCTTTGCCGTCCCTTTCGGGGGATACAAATGCCTTGAACGAAGCCCTACTGCTTCGATGGGCACAAACAAAATAAGAAAATGTCAGGAATTATTGGTAAAAAAGTAGGAATGACCAGCATTTTCGATGAAACAGGGAAAAACATCCCTTGTACAGTAATCGAAGCTGGCCCTTGTGTAGTAACGCAAGTTCGTTCTGTCGAAACAGACGGCTACGCTGCAGTGCAGCTGGCGTATGGTGAGAAAAAAGAAAAGAACACCCCTGCTCCCCTAAAAGGTCACTTCCAGAAAGCCGGTACCACGCCAAAGCGCAGACTGGTTGAATTCAAAACTTTCGAAGATGCTAAAACTCTTGGTGATACCATCACTGTAGAGATTTTTGCTGCGGGAGATTTTGTTGATGTGGTTGGTACTTCAAAGGGTAAAGGTTTCCAGGGTGTGGTAAAACGTCACGGTTTTGGTGGTGTGGGTATGCAAACTCACGGTCAGCACAATCGTTTGCGTGCGCCAGGTTCATTAGGTGCTTCATCATGGCCTTCACGTGTATTTAAAGGTATGCGCATGGCCGGTCAAACTGGTAATGTTCGTGTTAAAGTTCAAAACTTAGAAGTTTTGAAAGTTTATCCTGAGCAAAACCTGTTGGTAGTTAAAGGTTCCATCCCGGGAGCTAAGGGTTCATTGGTAATAGTCGATAAATAAGATGGAAGTTAAAGTATTAAACGTAACAGGAAAAGAAACAGGTGCCAAGGTGCAGCTTTCTGATTCCATATTCGGTATCGAGCCCAATGATCATGCTATCTATCTTGATGTGAAGCAATACCTCGCTAACCAGCGCCAGGGAACACACAAGGCAAAACAGCGTAATGAAATTGCAGGTTCAACCCGCAAATTATATAAACAAAAAGGTACAGGCGGCGCCCGTGCCGGCAGCATCAAATCGCCATTGTTTAATGGTGGTGGCCGTGTTTTTGGTCCGCAGCCGCGCGATTATAGCTTTAAGTTAAACAAGAAGCTTAAATCACTGGCCCGTAAATCAGCTTTATCATACAAAGCGAAAGATAACAGCATTGTAGTATTGGAAGATTTCAGTTTCGACTCGATCAAAACCAAAAATTACGTAAAGCTGGTTGCAGATCTGAAAGTTACTGATGTGAAAACATTATTAGTATTAGGCGCTGCAAATGAAAATGTGTATTTATCAAGCCGTAACCTGAAGAAAACGAAAGTGATCACTGCCGATCAGTTAAACACTTATGATGTGTTGAATGCCGGTACACTTTTACTGACCACAGGTGCTGTTAAAACTTTGGAGGAAGCATTAGCTAAGTAATTATGGAAATTTTAAAGAAACCCTTACTTACTGAAAAAGTAACTCAATTAACTGAGAAGCTGAACCGTTATGCTTTCAAAGTTGACCACAGAGCTAACAAAATACAGATAAAAGGTGCAATTGAGAAAATGTATGGTGTGAATGTTACCGCAGTAAACACTATGAAATACGTTGGAAAACTGAAAAGTCGCAATACTAAAGCAGGTATGGTTTCGGGCCGCGCTGCTACTTATAAGAAAGCGATCATTACGTTGAAAGACGGCGAAACAATAGACTTTTACAGCAATATATAATAGAGATGGCAGTTAAAAGATTTAAACCGGTTACTCCCGGTACCCGTTTCAGAATAGATACTGATAGTTCGGATATCACTACAAACGTTCCTGAAAAGTCGTTGGTAGTAGCATCGAACAAAAGATCGGGCGGACGTAACAATAGCGGTAAAATGACTATGCGCTACCTGGGTGGTGGTCATAAGCAGGCATACAGGCTGATCGACTTCAAACGTAATAAATTTGATATCCCGGCAACAGTAGCAACTATCGAGTATGATCCTAACCGTTCAGCTCGTATAGCCCTGTTACATTTTGTTGACGGCGAGAAAAGATATATGATCGCTCCGGAAGGATTAAAAGTTGGACAAACTGTTGTTTCGGGCGAGTCAGTAGCTCCTGAGGTTGGTAACACCATGCCTTTGAAAAATATCCCATTGGGTTCAATCATTCATAATATCGAACTGAATCCTAGCCAGGGTGGTACTATAGCACGCAGTGCGGGTACTTATGCCCAGCTTTCGGCACGTGATGGCAAATATGCGATCATTAAATTGCCTTCAGGCGAAACACGTATGATACTGGCAACTTGTTTGGCAACTATCGGTACTGTTTCAAATGGCGAAAGAGCGAATGCAGTATTAGGTAAAGCCGGCCGTAAACGCTGGTTAGGCCGTCGTCCAAGAGTTCGTGGTGTAGCCATGAACCCGGTAGATCACCCTATGGGTGGTGGCGAGGGCAGGGCCTCAGGTGGTCACCCACGTTCACGCAAAGGTATTTTAGCTAAAGGCTTTAAAACCCGCGACAAGAAGAAAACATCCGATCGTTATATCATTGAAAGAAGGAAGAAATAATGGCTCGTTCAATTAAAAAAGGACCTTATATAGATCATAACCTTGAGAAAAAGGTTGTGACGCTGAATGATTCTAATAAGAAATCAGTAGTAAAAACATGGTCACGTCGTTCCATGATCTCTCCTGATTTTGTTGGTCATACATTCGCAGTACACAACGGGAATAAATTTATACCGGTGTATGTAACAGAAAACATGGTTGGGCACAAGTTGGGCGAATTTGCGCCGACCCGTACATTCCGTGGTCACGCAGAAAAGAAAAAATAACAGGTAATGGAAGCAACAACAAAAATCAAAAAGTCTGTATTGATCAGACAACGCAAAGAGCAGGAAAAAGCTCAGCAAGGCGGAGCTTCTGCTGCTAAGTTACAAAACTGCCCAACTTCACCGCGCAAAATGCGTTTGGTGGTTGACCTGATCCGTGGTGAGAATGTGGAGAAAGCATTGTATATTTTGAAATATACTAATAAAGAAGCTGCTATACGTGTTGAGAAATTATTGCTGTCAGCCATTAAAAACTGGGAAGCAAAAAATGAAGGCAAACGTGTTGAAGACAGTGCTTTATTTGTAAAAGAGGTATCAGTAGGTGGTGGCCGCCAGTTAAAAAGACTGCGTCCGGCTCCGCAGGGCCGTGGATATCGTATCCGCAAACGCTCAAACCATGTAACTCTTATTGTGGACAGTAAAAACGATAACAATTAATTTAAGATGGGACAAAAAGCACATCCAATAGGTAACAGATTAGGAATCATCAGAGGTTGGGATTCTAATTGGTTCGGTGGCAATAACTACTCCGATAAATTAGTTGAAGACGAAAAGATCCGCAAGTATATTTCAGTACGTATCGCTAAAGGCGGTATTTCAAAAGTAGTTATCGAGCGTACCCTGAAACGCATTACCGTAACTATCCACACTGCCCGTCCGGGTATTGTGATTGGTAAAGGCGGCCAGGAAGTTGATAAGATCAAAGAAGAGTTAAAGAAACTGACCAAAAAAGACGTTCAGATCAATATTTTCGAGATCAAGCGTCCTGAACTGGATGCACAATTAGTTGCTGAAGGTATAGCTAAACAGCTTGAGGCCCGTATCTCTTTCCGTCGTGCAATGAAAACTACTATTGCTTCAACCATGAGAATGGGTGCTGAAGGAATAAAAGTAATGACATCAGGCCGTTTAGGCGGTGCTGAAATGGCACGTACAGAACAATATAAAGAAGGAAGAATCCCTCTGCATACATTCCGCGCAGATATTGACTATGCTTTAGGCGAAGCTTTGACTACTTATGGTAAGATAGGCGTTAAAGTATGGATCTGCAAAGGCGAAGTTTACGGCAAACGCGACTTATCTCCAAACATTGGCGGTACAAGCAGCGCAAGCGGTAAAGGCGGCCGTCCGGAAGGATCAGCAGGCTTTGGCGGTCGTGGCAACGAAAGAGGCGGCGAACGTGGCGGTGAACGCAGAAGCGGCGGTGGTGACAGAAGAGGTGGCCAGGGTGGCGGTCAGAACCGTGGCGGTGGTAACCGTCCCGGCGGACAAGGCGGCCAGAATCGCGGTGGCGGTAATCGCCCAGGCGGACCAGGCAGAAGATAGAATAAGTCATGAGTCTTGAGTTTTAAGTTCTGAGTTTTTATAACTCACCACTCAAAGCTCTCTACTCGAAACTGAAAAGAATAAATCAAGTCGAGACAGACATCGTTTAGATATAAAAGCTTAAAAAAATGCTACAGCCAAAAAGAACGAAGTTCAGAAAAATGCAAAAAGGCAGAATGAAAGGGATGGCCACTCGTGGTGCTGAACTGTCATTTGGTTCTTTCGGTATAAAATCACTCGAGCCGGCCTGGATCACCAGCCGCCAGATCGAGGCTGCACGTATCGCTGTTACACGTTTTATGAAACGTGAAGGCCAGGTGTGGATCAGGATATTCCCTGATAAGCCTGTAACCAAAAAACCAGCAGAAGTACGTATGGGTAAAGGTAAAGGTGCTCCTGAATATTGGGTTGCGGTAGTACGCCCCGGAAGGATCATCTTCGAAGCCGAAGGTGTGCCACTGGAAGTTGCTAAAGAGGCGTTGCGCCTTGCAGCACAAAAATTACCGGTTCAGACCCGGTTTGTAACACGTAGAGATTACGTAGAGGCATAAATAAGTTAGCAGTTTTGAGTTTGCAGTTATCAGTTTGATAAAGTGGGCTTGGAACTAAAAACTCAATAACTAATATAAAAAAATGAAGAACTCAGAAATTTTAGAGCTAACGACTGAAGAGTTGACCGCAAGAATAGGCGAGGAAAGGGCTAACCTTACCAAGCTTAAATTTGCCCATGCAGTTTCGGCCATTGAGAATCCAACCCGCATCAATAAGGTACGTAAGGATATTGCTCGTTTAAATACTGAATTAACAAAGCGCAACGCTGCGCCTGCTTCTGAAAGTAAATAAATTTTTTAAGCATCGAAATGGAAAGAAATTTAAGAAAAACACGTACCGGGCTGGTAGTCAGCAATAAGATGGATAAATCTATTGTGGTATCTGTTGAACGTAAAGTGAAACACCCGATCTATGGTAAGTTCGTAAAGAAAACTACCAAATTTATGGCTCATGACGAAGCTAATACCTGTGGTATTGGTGATACCGTATTGATTATGGAAACCCGTCCGTTGAGCAAAAACAAAAACTGGAGATTAGTTCAAATAGTAGAAAGGGCTAAATAACAATGGTACAACAGGAATCAAGATTAAACGTAGCCGATAACAGCGGTGCTAAAGAAGTTTTAGTAATCCGTGTGTTAGGCGGTACCGGCAAAAGATATGCTTCTATCGGCGATAAGATAGTAGTTACCGTAAAGAGTGCATTGCCATCAGGCAACATTAAAAAAGGTACTGTATCAAAAGCCGTAGTGGTTAGAACCAAGAAAGAAATTCGCAGGAAAGATGGTTCATATATCCGTTTCGACGACAACGCAGCAGTTTTGTTAAATAACCAGGACGAGCCAAGAGGCACACGTATCTTTGGCCCTGTTGCAAGAGAGTTGCGCGAGAAACAATTTATGAAAATTGTATCATTAGCACCGGAGGTATTGTAACATGGAAAAGAAACAACAGGCAAAACCTGCAAAATTAAAGATCCGCAAAGGCGACCTGGTAAAGGTTATTGCAGGCGATTCAAAAGGATCACAAGGGAAAATATTAGAAATAATTGCTGATAAAAGCCGTGCTATTGTTGAAGGTGCCAATATGGTATCAAAACATACTAAGCCAAACGCTACCAGCCCTAACGGCGGTATCGTAAAGCAGGAAGCTGCTATCCACATTTCAAACCTGATGCTGGTTGACCCTAAATCGGGCAAAGCAACCCGCGTAGGCAGGAAAAGAAATGATGCAGGCAAATTGGTAAGGGTAGCAAAAAAATCAGGGGAGGAAATTAAGTAATGGCAACTGCAAAAACGTACGTACCAAGACTAAAATCAAAATACAGGGAAGACATCCGCACTGCACTGAAAGATAAATTTCAGTACAAAAGTGTAATGCAGGTACCTAAGCTTGAGAAAATTGCTATCAACCAGGGTGTTGGCGGTGCTACTACAGACAAAAAACTGATAGAGAACACCATCACCGAGTTAACTACCATTACCGGTCAGCAGGCAGTTTCATCAAAGTCTAAAAAAGATATATCGAACTTTAAATTGCGTAAAAATATGCCTGTAGGCGTACGTGTTACTTTACGTGATAATACAATGTATGAGTTCTTAGACCGTTTAATTTCTGTTGCTTTACCACGTATACGTGACTTTAAAGGCATTAATGATAAAGGTTTTGACGGTAGAGGAAACTATACGCTGGGTATTACAGAGCAGATCATATTCCCTGAGATCAATATTGACAAAATCAACAAGATACAGGGTATGGATATTACCTTTGTAACATCAGCAACAAATGATGTTGAAGCATTGGAATTGCTGAAACAATTTGGTTTACCATTTAAAAATCAGAATAAATAATGGCTAAAGAAGGTGTAAAAGCACGTGAGATCAAACGTGCCAGATTAGTAGCTAAATACGCTGAAAAAAGAGCAGCCCTTAAAGCCGCTGGCGATTATGAAGCATTAGACAAATTGCCTAAGGCTTCATCACCGGTAAAACTGCACAACCGTTGCAAATTAACCGGCCGTCCGCGTGGTTATATGCGCCAGTTCGGCATCTCACGTGTAACATTCCGTGATATGGCTCTGGCAGGCAAGATACCGGGTGTTAAGAAAGCAAGCTGGTAGTTAGAGATTAGAGACTAGTTAATTAGAGATCAGTTGCCAATAGGTTCAAACTAATCTCTAATCACCAATCTCTGATTAACTGAATATTAACCGATGGTAGGTCTACGGAAACCACCATCATAAACAACAAATAATGAATACAGATCCAATCGCAGATTATCTTACACGAGTAAGGAATGCTATTAAAGCCAACCATAGGGTTGTTGAAATTCCTGCATCAAATCTGAAGAAGGAAATCACGAAAGTGCTTTTCGACAAAGGTTACATTGCCAATTTTAAGTTTGAAGACAATGGTCCTCAGGGTACTATCAAAGTAGCTTTGAAATACCACCCGATAACTAAAATTTCTGCCATCCGCAGCATTGCGCGCATCAGTAAACCAGGTTTGAGAAAATACGCAGGCTCGGCAAATTTGCCGCGTGTATTAAATGGTTTAGGTATCGCTATCCTGTCAACCTCAAAAGGTGTAATGACCGACAAAGAGGCACGCCAGCAAAATATTGGCGGCGAGGTATTGTGCTACGTTTATTAATCAATAAAGGAGGAAATTAACCAATGTCAAGAATAGGAAAAGCACCTATAGCAATACCTTCGGGAGTTACTATTACCGTTGGCGACGGAAACGTTGTTACTGTAAAGGGACCTAAAGGCGAATTGCACCAGGCTGTTGACAGTGATATCATTGTTGAACAGGAAGAAGGAAACCTTGTTGTAAAACGCCCTTCTGAGCAAAAACGTCACAAAGCATTACACGGTTTATACCGTTCGCTTTTAAATAACATGGTAGTTGGCGTAACCACAGGTTACAAAGTAGAGCAGGAATTAGTAGGTGTGGGTTACCGCGCCACCAATGCCGGTAATACACTGGACCTTGTATTAGGCTACTCGCACCATTATGTGTTTGAACTACCTAAAGAAATTAAAGTTTCAACCACTGCTGAAAAGGGTAAAAACCCAACCATCATTCTGGAGTCGATTGATAAGCAACTGATTGGCGAAGTAGCGGCAAAAATACGCTCGTTACGTGCACCAGAGCCTTACAAAGGTAAAGGTATCAAGTTTGTTGGCGAAGTATTGAGAAGAAAAGCAGGTAAATCAGCATCTAAAAAATAATCGTCATGACAGGTAAATTATCAAGAAGAGACAGAATTAAAAAGGGGATCAGAAAACGTATTTCAGGATCTTCAGAGCGTCCGCGCTTGTCAGTGTACAGGAGTAACAAAGGTATTTATGCCCAGATCATTGACGATGTAACCGGAAAAACTATTGTTTCAGCTTCATCTTTATCAAAAGATTTTACAGCTAAAGGCAATAAATCAGACCAATCAATTGCCGTAGGCAAAGCAGTTGCAGCAAAAGCAGTTGCAGCAGGCATTAAAGATGTGGTTTTCGATAGAAACGGTTATCTATATCATGGCCGTGTTAAATCACTGGCTGAAGGTGCACGTGAAGGCGGTTTAAACTTTTAATCGAAAAGAGAGATGTCAACAATCAACATAAAAAGAGTAAAAACCAGCGAGATCGAATTAAAAGATCGCCTGGTGAGCATACAGCGTGTAGCCAAAGTAACCAAAGGCGGCCGTACTTTCAGCTTCTCTGCCATTGTGGTAGTAGGTGATGAGAATGGGGTTGTAGGTTATGGTTTGGGTAAAGCAAAGGAAGTAACCGAGGCAATTGCCAAAGGTATTGATGATGCTAAAAAGAACCTGGTAAAAGTGCCTATTATTAATGGTACTATACCTCATGAGCAAATAGGTAAGTTTTCAGGCGGTTTTGTTTTCATTAAACCAGCTGCAAATGGTACAGGTGTTATAGCCGGTGGTGCAATGCGCGCCGTACTGGAGTCGGCAGGTGTACATAATGTATTGGCAAAATCAAAAGGTTCATCAAACCCGCACAACGTGGTTAAGGCAACCGTATCGGCATTGGCGCAATTGCGTGATGCAGTTACCGTAGGGCAACACCGCGGAATTGAAATTGGAAAGGTATTTAACGGTTAATCATCATGGCAAAAATCAAAATAACCCTGATTAAGAGCGTGATCGATAGAAGTGAGCGCCAGAAAAAAACTGTTGAGGCATTGGGCTTGAAAAAGATCCGCCACAGCGTTGAGGTAGAAGCTACACCTGCTATCATCGGCATGGTACGTAAAGTTAATCATTTGGTAGCGGTAGAAAATATTTAATATCATGAATTTAAGTAATCTTAAACCTGCAGAAGGTTCTACTAAAAATAGAAAAAGAATTGGCCGTGGTACAGGTTCGG
>JBEHXM010000056.1:0-30335 GCA_048498695.1 Bacteroidota bacterium | reverse complement strand
GCAAAAAACTACCGTAATGATGGCGATAGCGTTTACCGCCTGTTCTACGATACCATTCAGGGTGGCGACTACCGCTCACGCGAAGGCAACGTACACCGCCTGGCCGAAGTGTCTGTCAATATCATCGACCAATGCGTGGCACAGGGCGTTCCTTTTGCCCGCGAATACGGCGGTTTGTTAGATAACCGTTCATTCGGCGGCGCACAGGTATCACGTACGTTTTACGCACGCGGTCAAACCGGGCAGCAATTGTTGTTAGGCGCGTACTCGGCCTTAAACCGCCAGATCAATGCCGGTAAAGTAAAAATGTATACCCGTACCGAAATGCTGGACCTGGTTATGATTGACGGCAAGGCACAAGGTATTGTAACCCGTAACCTTGAAAACGGAAAGGTAGAAACTCATTCTGGCCACGCTGTGTTGCTTTGCACCGGCGGCTATGGCAACGTATTCTACTTATCTACCAATGCCATGGGTTGTAATGTTACTGCAGCCTGGAGGGCACACAAACGCGGTGCATTTTTTGCAAACCCATGCTATACACAAATACACCCAACCTGTATACCGGTAACGGGCGATCATCAGTCTAAATTGACACTGATGTCTGAATCGCTGCGAAATGACGGCCGGGTTTGGGCGCCAAAAACAGTAGAGCTTGCACAGAAATTACGCAAGGGCGAACTGAAAGTAACCGATCTGAAAGAAGAAGACAGGGATTATTTCCTGGAAAGAAAATATCCATCATTTGGTAACCTGGTGCCCCGTGATGTGGCATCGCGTAATGGTAAAGAGATGGTAGATGAGGGTCGTGGCGTAGGTGCTACGGGTGTAGCTGTTTTTCTTGATTTTGCTGAGGCGATCTCGCGTTTGGGTGAGGATGCCGTAAGGGCGAAATATGGTAACCTGTTCGATATGTATTACCAGATCACCGACGAGAACCCTTATAAAGTTCCGATGCGCATTTACCCGGCAGTACATTATACCATGGGTGGCCTTTGGGTTGACTATAACCTGATGACCAATGTACCGGGCTTGTATGCTTTGGGTGAATGTAACTTCTCTGATCACGGAGCTAACCGTTTAGGTGCCTCTGCACTGATGCAGGGCCTGGCCGACGGCTATTTTGTGATCCCTTATACCTTGGGCGATTACCTGGCAAGCATAGGCCCAAAACCTATCGATACCAAAAACCCGGCTTTTGAGCAAACTAAAAAAGAGGTAGAGGAACGCATACAAAAACTGCTGTCATTAAAGGGCACCAAAACGGTTGACGAATATCACCGCGAGCTGGGCCACATTATGTGGGAGTACTGCGGAATGGCGCGTAACGAGGAAGGTCTGAAAAAAGCCAAAGGGATGATACAAACTCTCCGTGCCGATTTCTGGAAGAACGTGATCGTGCTGGGCGATAACGAAGAGCTGAACCAATCATTGGAAAAAGCAGGCCGTGTAGCCGATTTTCTGGAGCTGGGCGAACTGTTGGTTGACGATGCACTGATGCGCAAAGAATCATGCGGCGGACATTTCAGGGTTGAATCACAAACACCCGAAGGCGAAGCGCTGAGGGATGATGAACATTTTGCGTTCGTATCCGCCTGGGAATATAAAGGCGACAACCAGCCTGAAGAATTACACAAGGAAGTACTTGAATTTGAAAATGTTCATTTAACACAAAGAAGCTATAAATAGAATCAAGAACCAAGATTCAAGAACCAAGAAAGGTCTTAATTTGTCTTGATTCTTGGCTCTTGATTCTTGACTCTAAAATCTTAGATAAAGATGAGTAGTACTAACAACATGAACCTGACGCTGAAAGTATGGCGTCAGAAAAATGCGCAAACAGCGGGTAAATTTGTGACTTATAAAGCGGATGGTATTTCGCCGGATATGTCTTTCCTCGAAATGCTGGATGTGGTGAATGAGAGCCTGGTACACAAGGGCGAAGACCCGATCTATTTTGACCATGATTGCCGCGAAGGTATCTGCGGTATGTGCTCGTTATATATCAATGGTCACCCGCATGGCCCCAAAAAGGCTATCACTACCTGCCAGCTGCACATGCGTACATTTCATGATGGGCAAACCATCACGATAGAGCCGTGGCGCGCTGCACCGTTTCCGGTAATAAAGGATTTGGCGGTCGACCGCTCAGCATTCGACCGTATACAACAAGCAGGCGGTTATGTATCGGTAAATACCGGTGGTGTACCCGATGCCAATGAAATAGCCATACCCAAAGTAATTGCTGACGAGGCCTTCAATTCGGCTACTTGCATCGGTTGCGGTGCTTGCGTGGCCGCCTGTAAAAATGCTTCGGCCATGCTGTTCGTATCGGCCAAAGTATCACAATTGGGTATGTTGCCGCAGGGTCAGCCGGAGCGTTACCGCAGGGTACAATCCATGGTAGCACAAATGGACGAGGAAGGTTTTGGCAATTGTACCAACACCCGTGCCTGTGAAGCTGAATGCCCGAAAGAAATCACGCTGACCAACATCGGCCGTATGAACAATGATTTCTTCAGCGCCAAACTGTTCAGGCAGGAAGAGATACAGGAACACGCTTCAGGAGAATAATATAAATCTACCTATAAAACGAAACCGCTTTGAGATAATTGAAGCGGTTTTTACTTTATATAAATTTTACCTGCTAAGTTCACAGTAGGAGCTAATTCTGTAGCAACACCATTTTTCCACATAGTAGCCACAGGGGAGGTGGGATTTTCAAATATTTTTCCAATTGCATAAACATCATTTCCTGATACACAAACATCGATGCACTCAGATTTAGTTGAAGATAGATGTATTGCAACGCCATTCTTCCACACTGTTGCTATAGGAGCGCCATTAAAGGCTTCCCAGCCGGCAACATAAACATCGCTGCCTGAAAGAAATATCGCATTGCTACTCGAAAGTTGTGTAGAGAGAGTGATTTTAATACCGTTTTTCCAGTAAACTGCGTAGGAGTCGAAACCGCTGACTTTATTACCAGAAACATAAACGTCATTGCCAGATACATAGATCCCGGTTGAAGTATATCCAGCGGAATCGTTTAATTTGACAACTGATCCGTTTTTATAATAAGTCGCGTAGGGTTGTGCTAAATTATCACCATCTGGTCCTGTAGAATACAGATCGTTGGATGTTGCAAACAGGTTAGAAATTCTGGCAACTGAACCGCCAAATTTGGTTGGAGCTCCGTTTCTCCATAATATTGCGCCATTTTGTATAGGTGCGAGATATTCGTTATAATCACCACCAATATAAATATCCCCGCTGTAAGCAATTATTGAATAAGCTCTTGCCTGGAATCCGGGTATCCCTTGTAATGTATCTAACGTTCCATTCTTCCAATAAACGGCTCTTTTCCCGCTTTCTCCACAGATATACATGTCATCTCCTAAAAAAGTGATGCCAGTTGCATCTCCTTGTGAAAACCCGTCAGCAGAATAGAGTGGTAGCGTAGTTTTTGCACCATTTTTCCAATAAGCTGGTTGACCATTATCGTTTCCGGCGATATAAATATCACGAGCAGGGTGCTCATTCTTACTCTTTTTGCAAGATAATATTGCAAAAAGCAGGATACAAAATATACTTTTAGATAAAATGTTTAGGCTCACAGAAACAAAGGTATTGATTTTGTCTAATTAAGCAATTTTTATTTACTCTTCCCTATGTTTCTTGTAAATCAACCAGATATAAAACGGCACACCAGCCATCAAAAATAAAAAACCGTAGAAGACAGTTTGCGCGCCTGAGCCGTAGATTTCCCATAAGGAATAAACAAACGCCAGTAAACCAAGCGCTACTATACTTACACGACTGGCTTTGTGTAAAGCGTTCCTCTTAGTACCCAGGATAATATAGGCACCCGCAGATAACAGGTAGGGAATCAAAATGCTCAAGGTTGCCAGCAGCAGTAAAAATTTAAACTGCTCTACCAGTCCTTTGGTATAATTCATCAGAAGCAGTACTGATGTCATGCCGCTGCTGATGGCCATACCTATGCCCGGCACGCCATTTTTGTTGAGCCTGCCGAATACACCGGGGAATAGTTTATCCTTAGCCACACCATAAGGTACCTGCCCTTGTATCAGCGTCCAGCCATTGAGGGCTCCGAAAGCTGCAATGGCCACGCCGGCGCTGGCCAGGTATCGCGCAGCCGGACCATAAATAACAGCGGCCGCATCGGCATAAGGAGTGGCAGATAGTTTAAGCTGTGCTGCCGGGATAATACCCATAATACTGATACTTCCCAGGATATACACAATGGTTGATATCAGCATCCCGAGCATGGTCGCCCGCGATACTGTTCTTTCTGAATGCTCGGTACTGCCCGCCGGAATGGTGGCGCACTCTATTCCTACAAAGGCAAACATGGTCATGGTAGCGGTGGTAGTTATGGCAGAAAATACGGGCTGCCCGCTTAAATTAAAGGGATGAAAATTTTGAATTTTGATAAAGAACAACCCACCGACAGAGATCAGCAGCAAGGGCAGTAATTTTAAAATGGTAGTAACCAGCTGAAATCTTCCCGATAAAGCTACCCCTAATGAATTGATGCCGGTAATTATCCAGATAGACGCTAAGCCCACTGTTATGGCAGCGCCCGTATTCACAGCAAGTGCCGGGAAGAATACCGTCATCGCACTGATAAAAGATATAACAATGGCTGCATTGGCACAGCAATTGGCCAGCCAGTATCCCCACGCTACCAGGAAACCGGCAAAATCACCAAAGCCGGCACGTGTGTATACATACGGCCCGCCGGTTTTATTGGGTACTAATTTGCTGAGGTTACTGAATACTTTAGCGAGAAAAAATGAGCCTATTGCCGAAAACAGCCAGCCTAATAATCCTATACCTCCAAATGCCGCCATAGCCGCGGGCATCAGGAATACTCCCGAACCGATCATGTTGCCAACCACCAGCGAGGTGCTCGTCCATAAACCTAATTTTCCGGAAGCCTTGTGCTCAGTCATTTACTGTGATAAGAAACAAAGCCAATATACTAAAATACCGTTGATTACGATAGTCACCGAAGTGCTCTAAGGCTTATTTAAATAATGCCGTAGTAGAACTATGCCTTTTTAACAGTAGCGATGAGTTCGGACATAGTAGGCGCTTTCTCGAATGCCTTTACCAGCTTGCCTTTACGATCATACACGGCTATGTATGGCGTGGTCCTCACCTGGTAATATTGCTGAACAACATAAGTACGGCCCTCAGTACCGACTATAACATTGTGATATTTAGCAAGACCGAAATCACGGGTGAAATTTTTGATCATTTTCAGCATGGAAAAATCTGTAAAGGTTACCATTACAATTTGTGTATCTCCAAACTCCTTCATCTTTGGCTTCATGTCATAAACCAAATGCTGGCAATGACTGCAGTCGGGCGAAAAATAAATGATCATCACCGGCTTGTCTTTTTTAAGATTGGCAGGTGTAAAGTAAGTACTGTCGGGTCTTAATATTTTAAATGGCGGGATTTTATCAATATTCTGTTTATTCTGTGCCTGTGTGCATCCTGCAACTATGATCAGGCTTAAAAGCAAAAGTATTTTCTTCATTACGATGATAAATGTAAGTGTTTTTCAGGTTTCAAAGCAGATGTGATGATAAATTTACAAAACATCAACCTGCAGCTTCCAGCAGTTCAACCTGCCAGGCTATATGTTCCTCCGTTACCGGGTACAACCAATGATCGCGTATCATATGGTAAACCGCCTGGAAAAGCTGCATATATTGCCCTTTATCAGAAGGAATGTGTTCTGTGGTCTTCTGGTTATCTATTCCCATGATGACTAGCTTACCCTCACTTCCGGCAGGCTCTATTCCATATGCAGGATCTGTGGGCGACATACCGCTATCCAGCTGGGCTTCCTGTACATCAACACGCGCTTTAATATAGCTGCCTAATGTACCGTGCAACACAAATGAAGGCAATGGTTCTGCAATGAGCAAACCGGAGGTTAAAAACACATTCAGCTGGTTGGGATAAGCCAGATGATAATTAAAATAATCGGTCACTTCTGAACCTTCACGGTATTTGCCGGTAGTTTTTTTAAAGCTCAACGGTCTTCCGAAAAGACTGATCGCCTGGTCTATCAGGTGCGGGCCTAAATCATACACCAAACCGTTTGGCGCCATGCTTTTGGTTTCCTTAAAGGTTTTCGGGCTAAGCATCGCCTTATATCTGTCGAAACGAAAATGCACCTCGATCAGTTCACCCAGCCGACCGCTTTCGATTACCTCTTTTACAGAAAGGAAATCACTGTCCCAGCGACGGTTCTGGTAAACCATCAAATATTTATTGACCCGTTTGGCCAGGTCATACAACTGTTTTACTTCGGCAACGGTAGCTGCAATGGGTTTTTCAACCAGTACATGTTTGCCGGCCTTCAATGCTTGTCTTGCCAGTTCAACATGCGTGTTGTTAGGGGTGTTGACAATGATCAGCTCGATCTCCTGATCATTTAACAGGTCTTCGGTTTTATCATAACTAATAATGGCCGGATAATGATGAGCGGCTTTCTTTTTATTACGTTCTACCACAGCCCTCAGCTCAAACCCGGGATGTGTGTTGATAAAAGGTGCATGGAATACCCTTCCGGACATTCCGTAGGCCATTAAACCTGTTTTTATAGGTGCTTGCATATATTATTAAGATATTCTGTATAACAAGATACGCTTTCGTCCTGAGCTTGTTTCAGAGATTGCGCAAAAAGGCCGCAACCACTATGCTCCTGGAGTAATGAGTGACATTACACTCTTTTAGAAATTATCTTCTATGTAAGTTTATTCCAAAGTGATCTGTCTCCTGATGCTCTCTTCTAACGAAATAAAAGTCTCGGTGCGTTGTATGCCCTTTACGCCTTGTATGTGCTCATTCAGCACTTCGCGCAGGTGGTTAGTGTCATGACATACGATCTTGGCGAATATGCTGTAGCTGCCGGTAGTGTAATGAAGCTCGACTATTTCCTTTACGGTTTTTAGCTGCTTTACGGCCTCGTGATACTGTGAGCCCTTTTCAAGGTAAATGCCCAAAAAAGCGGTTATATCGTAGCCTAATTTCTGCGGATCGACCTCTAAACTGGCCCCTTTTATTACGCCCATTTCTTCTAATTTTTTCATGCGGACGTGTATTGTTCCGCCGGAAACGATCAACTCTTTTGCAATTTCGGTGTACGGAGTTGTCGCATTTTTCATTAAAATCGACAAAATCTGGATGTCGAGATTATCAATTTCTAAATTTTGAGCTTTTCTGTGGGACATAAATTTTCAATTCTATATTTAAATACAAGTTTAATTAAAATAAAATTAAAAATAAAAATATTTTATTGAAATATTTGCAAGAAATTGATAGTCCTGTTAAATTTGTAATAAGCATTTGGATAAAGCTCACGTTCTTTCAAAATTAAAAACAATTGTTGGGTGGTGAAATTTTTGGCAGACACACCTCCTTGTCCCGGTGGCGGAGATTATGGGAAACCAGCTTGCTGGCTAACCACTCCTTGAAGGTTCGACCCCTTCCCCAACAGCTTTAAGTCGATAGTCTGAAGTCTTAAGTTAAGAGCGTTACTCCTGCTGGCAACTTAAGACTACAGACTCGAGACTTAAACTATACTGTAGGATGGTGAAATTTTTGGCAGACACACCTCCTTGTCGCGGTGGCGAAGAAATCGGGAAACTCTTAGCAATAAGAATAACCACTTCGTGAAGGTTCGACTCCTTCTCCTACAGCCCTTCTCATAATTTAGGTTTATAATTGGTTAGTAAAGACCCCTGCCCATCAGGGGCTTTACTGTTTTATAGGGTTTCTTATTATCTTTCAGTGATTAAATATCGAATAATGAATTTTGAACACCGGATGTCGAAGTGTTTCTTACTTCATCATTCGACATTTGATATTCGGTGTTCGATATTGTAGTTAAGTGGCCTATCATAAACTAATAGCTCTCAACCAATTATTTATAGTTACCTTTATAGAAATTAGTTACGCATGATCCTTTTTTCAAAAAGAAATTTATTCTACAGTGATTACAAATGGAGTAACTACGTACCGAACGACCCGCGTACGACCGGTAAGCCAGATGACACTATTTTTTCTAAAGAGGAAGGCAACGAGGTGGTTTACCTCATCAACAGGCTGATGACCATTTGGGATTACCGTTTTTCCAATACCGGCAATAAAATGGAAAAATTGATCCATGATAAAATGCCGACTGAGATCAATACACAGGAAACTGTTCAGCAATGGCTGAAGGATAACCTGAAATTCTAAAACGCCTTTAGTTGATCTTCTCGAACCTTGCTGCCCAGCCGCCTCCTGATACCATTTTAATATCCAGGTGGTCTTTTGCAGTAACGGTTACTTCCTTTCGGATATAGTCAGTACCATTCCTGTCGGCATTTACGCCATCTTCAAACAGAATCGCTTTGTATTTTCCATCACCTAAAAAGGACAGGTCTGCTTTAATATCCCGTGCATCCCAATTGCTCATAGCGCCTGCAAACCAGGTTGTACCCTTTCTGCGGGCAATCGCTACAAACTCGCCAACTTTCCCATCCAGCGCCACTGTTTCGTCAAAAGTGGTGGGCACAACAGCGATAAAATCTGTGCTTTCTTTTTCCCTCATATAAGCAGTGGGATTATCGGACAGCATTTGCAGCGGCGCCTCAAAGATGGTATACATCGCTAATTGGTGGCAACGTGTTCCCTGGCTCATCGGGTTGCTGTTTACAGGTCGATAAGCATCCTTTGAAGCATTACGCATCGCTCCGGGGGTATAATCCATTGGCCCGGCCATCATGCGGATGAAGGGAATGCTCACATCATATCCGGGCTGATTGTCAGTTCCCCACTTCATGTTTTCCATACCTTTTACGCCTTCGCAATTGATCACATTAGGATACGTGCGCTGCATACCGCTGGGTTTATACATGCCATGATAATCGATCAGCATATGATGATCTGCCGCTATTTTGGCCAGTTCATACATCGAGCTTACGGCTTTTTGGTCGTCACGGTCAATAAAATCTATCTTAAAACCTTTTACACCCATTTTGGCGAACTTTGAAAACAGGCCTTCAGCATCGCGGGTAATACCGTACCAGGTAGACCATAATATGACGCCCACATTTTTCTGCTTGCCATAATCCACCACTTGCTGCACATCCAGTTTCATCTTGTTCAGATCAGCATCATCCGACCAGCCTTCATCCACAATAATGTATTCGAGCTTATTTGCTGCCGCGAAGTCGATGTAATATTTATAGGTAGGCACATTAATGCCTGCCTTAAAATCAACGTGGGTTACATTCCAGTCGTTCCACCAGTCCCAGGCTACTTTGCCCGGTTTTATCCACGAGATATCTGCTACTTTGGATGGCTCAGCCAGTCTTTGCATCATATCATTATTGGCTAACTGTTTATCCTCGGTGCTGATCACCACCACACGCCAGGGGAAATTGCGTGTACCATTGGTTTTGGCGATATAATCCGCGCGTTTGTTCACCACATAATTAATGCGCTGCAAGCTTTCTTCAGTAGGCACAGGTGCAAAAACTCCGTGCAGCCCAAGTTGGTTGCCGCCTGTTAAATACATTCCGGGATAATCCTGCAGGTCAGCTTCCAGTATCGCTGCTTTTTTACCACCACCTAAGTCAACCAATATGGGCATAAAAGCAAGCGTATCTTTTTTGATGGCCGACAGGTTAATATGATCGTAATGTGATTCAAAAGAAGTGTTGAATTTATCGTGGTTGCGGTAATCATTTACAAAAGGGAGAAACGCTTTATCATCATCCTTGAAATTAAAATTGGCTTCCTCATTTTTTATAGTGATCTCACCTTTTTTTGAAGTGGTAAAACGATAAGCGATACCGTCATTATAAGCGCGGAACACCAGGCCATAGTCCCCTTTGAAAGTTAAAACCAGTTGGTTGTAATTATCCCGAACTTTGTCTTTCTTATAGATCGGCGTACTGATCATTTGGTCGGCCGATGTAGTTTTGGCCGACTTTACAGCTGCATTTTGCCCAAAGACATCTCCATTATCTAAAGTCATTGATATAGCCGAAGGTGTAATTACTTCAGTTTCCGCATGATTGACTGACCAGCTGATAGTCTTACCTGCAGACACTGTAATGTCGATCTTTCCATCAGGAGATTTTACATGATAGGTTTTTTCAGATTGTGCATTCGCGGCAGCAAAAGCCAGCGTAAAGCAGCATAGCAGCAGGGTACTAAATTTCATCAGGATGCGGTTTTAATCGGTTTAACTTCCGAAACTAATTAAAAACCGTATAAATGACAATTTTATTTAAAGTCCGGAAGTCGGAAAGTCCGCATAAGTCCGAAAGATTAAATGGATGGATATGTACCATAAGTTTCTTGCGGACTTCCTGTCTTACCGACTTCCGGACTAAAAACTAATTCGTCTGCTTATAAACCCTCACATAATCTACATACATGCTGGCAGGCAAAAGGCTTTCATCAACAGCCGTATTAGGGAAATTTCCGCCTAAAGCAAAGTTGAAAATAATAAAGAAAGGCAAATGAAAGGCACCTGTAGTATTAATATTATTTTTAATATTCCCGGTTTGAAACAATAAATTGTCTACATACCACCTGATCTCGTTGGCATCCCACTCGATAGCGTAAACATGGTAATCAGCCGGTGTACTTTCGATAGAACTGCCATACTGCACATGGCCGTTTACATTCCAGTGCATGGTGCCATAAATAGTATTAGTACTGTTAACATGTTCCATAATATCCAGTTCGCCGCATTGGGGCCATGATACCGTATTGATGTTTGCACCCAGCATCCAGAAAGCCGGCCACATCCCCTGCCCTAAAGGTAATTTCATACGCGCCTCTATACGGCCATAAGTTTGTGAAAATTTGCCTTGGGTAGTCATACGTGTAGATGTGTAAGGTTCGCCGCCAACAGACTCTTTTTTAGCAGTGATCACCAGGTTGCCATTGCTAACCGTGGCATTTTTGGCCTGGTAATATTCCAATTCATTATTGCCCCAGCCACCACCGCCAGTTTCAAAAACCCACTTAGAGGTGTCAATGGCGGAGCCGTTAAAGTCATCAGACCATACCAGGCTGTAAACTGGTTTCACGGTTACAGTTTTTGTAGTATCAACCGGCGGTACAATTACATTTTTGGAACCCGAATTCTCTTTTTTACAGGATGTGCCGCAAATAACCAATAGCATCAAATTGGTTAAAGTGAATAATGAATTTTTGCGGGAGGATACCATGTTTCCAGTTTACTTGATATACGGTCAGTGCCTTAATAAAGTTTGCTTCTACCTGGTACCCAACCCTAAAGCGGTAACATAACCTTTGTTTGGCCGGCAATTTTCAAACCGGCTGTTGTTTATAAAATCGTATAACGATTTTTTGATCTGTTCCCTGTCGGCCGGGGCAGCTTTGCGTATCTCTTCAAAATCGGTGCGGGCTTTTTCGGAATACTCGATGATCTTATCATAACCTGCAGGCACATCAAAAGTGACAAAGCCGCTGGCGTTATCCATTTTTTTGTAAGGCCAAAAGTGCCATCCTATATTATTTTGCTCCAATACATCCTTAAAGGCGGCTACCCATTCATCTTTATTCTCGCCAGTCTCTCCGCAATAAATAGGCACGTTATATTTATCCCTGAAATCGATATAATCCTGTATCACCTTTTTAACAGGGTCGGTCCAGTATTTATGAAAAGTATAAATGGCCTTTGAATCAAAAGGTGCGCCGAAAGCCTTAAAATTACTGTCCCATTGTGCGCCGCCTAATATCACGATATGGTTTTTATCCACCGTACGTATAGCCGCGGTTATCTGTTTATATACAGGCTCCAGGTAAGGGTTTAACTCCTCCGCATTAAAATAAGTAGCGATAGGTTCATTCAGCAGGTCATATCCCAATATGGCGGTTTCATTTTTATAATGATCGGCTATGCGGCGCCAGATATCAGCGGTTAATTTCTTACTGACCTCGCTTTTAAACAAAAAAGGATAGCCGTAACCATCATCAATATTATCACCGGTTTGGCCGCCGGGTGCGCTGTGCATATCCAGTACCACATACACGCCTTCTTTTTTGCACCAGCCCACTACTTTATCCATCAATTCAAATCCCCTGTCCGGGTCATTTTTACCGAGGTAGTCTTCCTTAGTAAACATGCGGTAGCTAAAAGGAATACGGATGGAATTGACCCCGATCGACTTCAGGTAATGAATATCGCCTTCGGTTATGTAACTGTGGAGGTATTTTTCCCAGAAATCGCGGGCTTCGTCCGGACCTATTAATTCGGTTATTGCCTCGTTGATCAATCGTGGTGAGTTGACATTTTTGAACTTGAACATATATCCTTCCGGAATAAGCCAGTTGCCCAGACTTGTACCACGCATCAGGAATGGTTTGCCCGAAGGGTCTATCACTTCTTTCCCACGTACCGAGATAAATTTACTTTGCGCCAATAGGCACAATGGAAGGCTAAACATCGCCAGGAAGGCAAGATGAAGGAACGATCTTTTCATGAGAGTAATTTGATGAAAACAATATGCCTGCTATTACGCAGGCATATTCTTAGGTTTATAATCGCTGGTTAGCAATTTTGCAGATGCAATATAGCATAATTTAACTTAGTGTACAATATACAGCATAAAAAATAATTCTTTTTTAAAAGGAATATAAGCACAGGGTCGTAATTTTAACAGAAATAGATCGATAATTCGTTTAATGTTTATGAAAATAAAACAGTCTGCCTTTATAACCGCACTATGCCTGTTGATGGCAGCATCATCGTTTGCACAGAATTTAAAGGTAGCTGTAGCAGCTAACCTGCAGGGGGTGATCAAAGTGCTGGCAAAAGACTTTAAACAAAAAACCGGTATCGAAGTAGACCCGATAGTTGGTTCATCCGGCAACCTGTCGGCACAGATCAAAAATGGCGCGCCGTTCGACCTGTTCTTGTCAGCCGATATGAATTTCCCGGAAACATTGTATAAGGAAGGATTTAGCTCAAAGGCCCCCGCGGCCTATGCTTACGGCAGTCTGATTATTTGCAGCAGACAAAACATAGGATTTGAAAACTGGGAAAGGACCCTATTGAGCGAGCGGATAAAAAAGATAGCCATTGCCAACCCGGCCATTGCTCCTTATGGCAAAGCCGCAGAAGAGTCTTTAAAGCTGAAAGGCATCCTGGACGATGTCCAATCTAAAATTGTAAATGGTGAAAGCATAGCCCAGGTGAATACTTATATTACTATCGGTGTAGTCGATGTGGGCTTTACAACCCGTGCTCTGATAAAAGATGCAGAGGGCAAAACCACCCTGTACTGGAAGGAAATAGATCCTAAAAGCTATACCCCAATCAAGCAGGGAATGATCATCATTAAGCAAACCAAAGAAAACGCTGATGCCATTAAGTTTTACGAGTATATCCTAAGCCCGGCTGCTAAAGCGATATTAAAAGAATACGGGTACGGGGTATAACGACTTTCGGTAAAGCGAATTACAAAATGAGCGGTGGCCTGGCAGAAAAGCGGGCCGGGTGTATGACGGGAATGACAGTTTAGCTTTTGCAATGTGCGAAGCACGGAAAAAGCGTAAAGAACCGGCAGGGCGGGTTGAAGCTTTTTTCTGTCTTGATCTTTGGTTACTTTGTATCAAGACAAAGTAACAGCCCAGCGGCAACTGAGCGGACGGATCATCTCATTTAGCTTTACATATTTTAAAACCTACGAAATTATTAATGGATCTAACCCCGATAGCACTTACCTTAAAACTTGCAGGCATCACTACGGTGATCTTGTTGCTTATCGGTTTGCCCATAGCTTACTGGCTTTCAAAAGGGCGATCAATACTCAAGATCATAATAGAGGCTATCATCACCATGCCCCTGGTGCTGCCGCCATCTGTTCTGGGTTTTTATTTGTTACTGGCTTTTAGTCCGCAGCACGGGATAGGTAGATGGCTGCACGATACTTTTAATATCCAGTTTGTATTCTCGTTCCAGGGCCTGGTATTGGCTTCGGTCATTTACAGTATGCCATTTATGATCGGCCCTATTAAATCGGCCTTGCAGCAATTACCGCTTTCATTGTCGCAGGCATCCTATACTTTAGGTAAAACAGAAAGGGAAACATTTTTGAAAGTATTACTACCCAATGTGCGGTCGTCTGTATTAACCGCCATCATACTCACCTTTGCACACACTTTAGGAGAGTTCGGCGTAGTGCTGATGATTGGCGGCAACATACCCAATGTAACACGTGTAGCATCCATAGCCGTTTATGATTCCGTGGAAAATATGGACTACCATGCCGCCAATGTTTATTCGCTTATCCTGTTTACCATCACTTTTATCCTGGTGATATCGGTGTTCGTGTTTAATAAATATAAAGCCAAAAGCCCTTTAGAATGATCAGCGTAGATATCGAAAAAAAGCTGAAGGCTTATCGCGGGCAGCAGGTGCTTAAAATTTCCGCACAATTCCCTGAAGGAAGTATCACTAAAATATATGGCCCGTCCGGCGCCGGTAAAACCACTTTTTTAAAGATCATCGCCGGGCTGATCGATCCTGAAAAAGGCAAAATAACCGTGAATGATACGGTTTGGCTGGACACAGATTCAGGGATATCCGTTTCACCCCAAAAAAGGAAGGTGGGTTTTGCTTTTCAAAACTATGCCTTGTTCCCCAACATGACCGTCCGGCAGCATTTGGAATATGCCACGAATGATAAAGTATGGATCGACCGGCTGCTTGCCGTGGGTCAACTCGAAACATTTGCAAAGCACAAGCCCGAATACTTATCCGGCGGACAGCAGCAGCGGCTGGCTATCCTAAGGGCGATGGCCATCAAGCCAAAACTATTGCTGATGGACGAGCCTTTCTCGGCCCTCGACCCAAAAATGAAATCGGAACTTATTACCGGATTGAAGGCATTGTGGGATGAATTGGGAGCAATAGTTTTAATCGTAAGCCACAACCCCCAGGAGTTAGAAGGGCTGACAGAACAGGAACTATACATAGAAAGCCAATAATTCCTGGCCCCATTCAAACTCACTACTCACCACTGACCACTCACTACTGTGCTTCGCTGACAACAATCTTATCCAGATTATGCAGAAACCTCCGCCCGGTTTTAAAATCGAGCATTGATGCCATTTGAAGGCTTTCGGGCATTTTATCGGCTTTCACCCCGTTTTTCTCTAACAGGATATATACGTTATCGCCTACCGGGGTATTGAATAATTCGTTCCAGGAATATACTACAGTATAACCATCCGATCCTACGCAGGTAAAATAAAAGCGGCTGTATAATTTAGGGCTGCTTGCAGTAAGTTCGTAATGACTTAAAATATCTTTTAGTAGAACACCCTTCAGTTTATCGTCCTTATGCTTGAAATCGCCCAGGTGGTTGGTTACTTTGATCTCACCGATCTCTTTTAAAGGATAGCTGTTCAGCGAATCCATAGTGATCAATGCCCCTTTTTTGATCTGCCCCGAAATAGTGAACTGATGCGTTGGCTTCCACTGCGTTTCCTGAGCCAGGACTGATCCAGCATAAAGGAAAAATAGAATTATAAGGTTTTTCATGAGCGTTAGCAGACTGTTGCCCTGCTCGACAAATATAAACTAAGCGATGGATTAAATTACCCATCGCTTAGTTATAAAAATTAATTCAAGGCGTTTGCTATGGTACTGATTGATGGCCTTTTAGTGTAGTCCTTATCAAAATGTACGTAAGTGATCTTGCCCGATTTATCAATGATATAGGTTGCAGGCACCGGTAATGCATGGTCCTTATTACCATTGTTTTTTTCCAGGTCGATATTGTATTTCTTTAGCATGGTTAATGTTTCATCATTTACCGTGTAACGGACATCGTAAGCATCCATAATATGGTAGCCCTTGTCCTGGATTATAGAAAACGAGGCATGTGTTTTCTCAATGGTCTTATTGATGTTTTCTCCTGTTTCAGGGGTAACACCAACTATATAAGCACCCTTGCTGGTTAGTGTTTCCAGCGAATCCTGTAATTGTTTGATGTGTTTATTACAATACGGGCACCACTGGCCGCGATAGAAGAACAATACTACTGCCTTGTGCGATTTAAGCAGCGTTTTCAGACTGATGGTTTTTCCATAGTTGTCTTTCGCATTAAATTCAGGTGCAATCGCACCGGTTTTAAGTCCGCTTTGCGCCATTAATTGCAGGGAGAAAAGCATTGCGGTTATTATAATTAAGTATTTTTTCATGTTATTGAATATATAAATTATTAAATAAAGAGGGGGAATACTCCCCCTCCGATAAAAAACAAAAAAACAACTCACATTTTGCTTGTTGTATCTTTGGCCATCTTGCCCTTCTTTTTCATTTTCTTATCCATTTTTTTGTCCATCTTATGGTCCATCTTGCTCATTTTGCCCGTATCAATAGCCGGTACATGAACAGATGCTTGTGCGCTCAATGTGAAGCAGGCGGCAATTACAGCGGCGGCAACCGCTTTTGAAAAAATTGATTTCATACTGTGTTTGTTAATGGTTTTTTAAACATTTATCCCTTAGTCGGGCAACAAAAACAAACCTTACAAAGTATTTAATTATTCTTATCTGGGCTGTTATATTAAATTTGCAGGATAAAACAGGACGTTATGGGTATCGAGAACTTTTTGACATTTATGGCAACAACTATGTTTTTTATCATGACACCCGGTCTTGATACAGTTTTCATACTTAACAAGTCGATAGGACAAGGCCGAAAAGCTGGTATTTATGCTACTTTGGGTATTAATGCCGGCATATTGGTTCATACCACTTTTGCCGCATTTGGGCTTTCACTAATCATTGCAAGATCGGTTATTGCTTTTACCGTGTTAAAATATTTAGGGGCGGCATACCTGATTTATTTAGGTATAGCTAAGATTGTTTCTAAGGAAACCATAATTAATACTGGTACAAATAAAAAAGCATATAATACCAGTAAACAAAACTTTATTTCTGGAGTGGTTAATAATGTGTTAAACCCAAAAGTCGCTTTGTTTTTTTTGGCATTTTTTCCTCAGTTTATAAAGAGAGAATCGATCAGCAGTCCGGTACCGTATATCATCTTAGGGGCAACTTATGCTGTAATGGGCATACTCTGGCTTTTAATGCTGGCTATATTTGCTTCCGCATTTTCAAAGAAACTAACAGAGAAACCGCAGGCCGGCAAATGGATTAATAAGTTTTCAGGGCTCGCTTTTATCCTGATGGGATTAAAAGTCGCGCTAACAAAAAGATAAAATAGTAATATTTAATTCAAGCAGTATCTGTTTATTCTTTGTTCAATTCTTCCTCAATACGGCCCTGCAGGTCTTTTTTGAAACTTTCATCCAGTTTCGCATCTGTCTCAGAGCGCTTAAAGAGCTGGTGAACCATATCATTGATCTTGCCGGCTTGTTTTTGATAGAGTTTACATACCGAGCAACTCATAAAGTGTATCCTCAACTCAATTTCCTCCCGGAATGTAATACGACTAATGAGTTTTTTCTCGATCAGGAAAGTCGCTTTCTCACAGTTGTAGATAATTTTCTTTAGCGGTCCCATATCAGATCCAGTTTTTTTGAAGGCAGGCCCTCAGGTTAAGTTTAGTACGATGGATGATCACCCAAAAATTGGCAGCGGTCACTTTAAGTTCGGCACAAATAATATCAGTGGTTTGATCGTCCATGTGTTTCATCGTAAAAACAGCCATCCATAATGCAGGTAATTTTTGCATGCATTTTTGCAGCACCTGTTTAAGCTCTTTGTTTAGGATGGGGTCATGGTCATCAATACCAAATGAGCGGGGCACATATTCTCTTGTCCAGTGATGCCCTTCGTCGTGATCAAAAAAATCATTTTGTAATTGCCCATCCATTTTTACATCACTGTTTATATTTTTTAGTCCCGATGATCGTTTACGATAAACATCTATAATCTTATTTCTCAGTATCGCCGTTAGCCAGGTCCGCTCTGAACTTTTTCCTTCAAAGGAATCCACTTTCTCCAGTGCCGCCAAAAAAGTTTCCTGCACCAGGTCCTTTGCCTGTTCCTCGTCTGTTAAACGCGTAATGGCGTAACCGTACAGGTAATCGGCATGTATCTCAACCCATTGATGAGGGTTTAATTGATTGTTCATATATATAATCAGGGTATCATCAATATTAAATTCAGCATAAATGTAATTATGCCGATTGTTCAGTCGTTAAATTCTGTAAAACCTTACAAACTTTTTTTAATAATTAATTAACAGGCATTCATCCTGAAAAAAAGTTAAATTTATTGTAAGGAATAAGCTCTTCGTCCGTCTAACTGCGTAAATAGGAGATCTATCTAATTAACAATAAAAAAATGAGATCATTCAGAATATTTATTACGCTTGCCTGCCTGGGCCTGGTACTTATGGCTACCCAGGCTTTCATCATCATAAAGAATAAAGAATTACCCAGTGTTGAAGCTACCGGAAAAGGTTTTGCGGTAATAGAACTTTTTACTTCGGAAGGTTGCTCGAGTTGTCCTCCGGCTGATGCATTGGTTTCCCGTGTGCAAAAAGAAAGCGCCGACAAACCTGTTTATATCCTTGCCTTCCATGTAGACTACTGGAACCACCTGGGCTGGAAAGACCAGTTTAGCAGTGCCGAATATTCCAAACGCCAAAACCAATATGCACGGTGGCTGAAGTCTTCATCAATATACACCCCGCAGGTGATCGTGAATGGTCGTACTGAATTGGTGGGCTCCGAAGAAGGCAAGCTGCGTAACGCCATTAAAACCGGCCTAGACAAACCTGCCAAATCAGAGCTTACACTAAGCAATGTTAAAGTAGAAAACGACAAAGCAAATTTAAAATATAGCGTTGCAGGATCAGCCAATAATGATGTTTTGCTGCTGGCCTTAGTAGAAAAGAATGCCACGACAAAGGTAGAACGCGGGGAAAACGGAGGGCGTACCTTATCGCATGTACAGATCGTAAGCCAGCTTAAAAATGTTCAGCTAAAAAGTGGGCATAGCGGGATAGAGAATATTACCCTGCCGCATGATTTTGATCCTAAAAAATATGAAGTGATAGGCTTTGTACAGGATACGGCTAATGGTGAGATCACCGGAGCTGCAAGAGCTGAATTCGCTGGTGGTGTAAGCGCCAATAATGCTAAATAAATTCATGATTGACCATGAAAGTCATTAAAGAAAAGCATCCCCTGGTAATGAGGTGGACACATTGGGTTAATTTCCCAATACTGGCCATCATGATCTGGAGCGGGATGCTGATCTACTGGGCTAATGACGAATATTCCATCACTATCTTCGGTCATACTTTTGTACGGTTTTTTCCCGACTGGTATTATAAACTATTACATATTCCATCGCGGCTTGCCGAAGGGATGGCTTTCCATTTCCTGTTTATGTGGTTTTTTACCCTAAACGGTTTTTTCTATATTCTGTATACCATTATCTCGGGCGAATGGCGCCAGTTGTTACCGAACCGGTATTCATTTAAAGAAGCCTGGCTGGTATTGTTGCACGATCTGCATATCCGTAAAACCGCCCCGCCTCAAAATAAATATAATGCCGCGCAGCGCATAGCCTACACTGCCATAATTGTGATGGGCATCGGCTCTGTGATCACGGGGCTGGCTATTTATAAGCCGGTGCAGTTTTATTACCTGGCATGGATATGCGGCGGCTATCACCTGGCCCGGATATGGCATTTTGTTTTGACCATCGGCTATGTGCTGTTTTTTGTGATCCATATTGTGCAGGTGATCCTGGCGGGATGGAATAACTTCAGATCTGTAATATCCGGGTTTGAAGTGATCGAGGAGAAACTAAGGCCCGCTATTGAAAATACCAGCGACGATGAAAAAGCTTAAAAAAGAACTGACGATAGAGCAAAAAATAAAGCGGCGGAATTTTATTTCGTTCGCCGTTTTTGGTGCCTATGCCGCCGGTGCTTATGGAGGCTGGAGATGGCTGTATAAGTCGCCGGATGAGGTTGCCGGTATAACCGGTGGCGCGCATAAACCGTTACGACGGGCATTGAACAAAACCGAATTATTTTTTAGAAGGTTAGCCTTTAATGAAAATCACCTGGTAAAAACCTATCCCCGGTCAATGGCGGCCAAAAAGATAAGGCATAACAGCGATATTGGCTCGGCGGGCAAGCTGCCTCCCGAAAACTGGAAATTGCAGGTCAAAAAAAATTCAGGCGAGGTTCTGCAAATCACACTTGATGAAATAATGACCCTACCCAAAACCGGGATCACTTATGATTTTAAATGCGTGGAGGGCTGGGACCAGATATCGCATTGGGAAGGAGTAAAATTCAGCGACTTTATTGCTCACTATAAACTGGAAGCCGAAGCCAAATTGGGATATGTGGGCTTGGAAACTCCGGATAAAAAATACTACGTGGGTATTGATATGCCAAGCGCTATGCACCCCCAAACCTTGCTGGCCTATCAAATGAATGATGAGCTCCTGAACGGGAACCATGGGCAGCCGCTACGCCTGATCATCCCGGTCAAATATGGTATCAAAAATCTCAAACGTATTGGAAGTATCAGCTTCAGCAATTCCCGCCCGCGCGATTATTGGGCTGAGCAGGGTTATGATTATTATTCGGGGTTGTAAGTATACTAATTCGCCTTAACAAACTTCAGCGCGTACGAATCCAGGCAGTAACGCAGACCTGTCGGCGCAGGCCCATCATCAAACACATGGCCCAGGTGTAAGCCGGTGCTGCGTTCCACCACCTCATCGCGTACCATACCGTCCGATGAATCTTTAACGATCATGATCGCCTTTGGGTCGATTGGTTTAAAGAAGCTTGGCCACCCGGTGCCCGAATCAAATTTTGCATCAGAGCTGAACAAAGGCTTGCCTGTGGCGGCGCTTACGTATATCCCTTTTTCATGATTATCCCAATATGGGTTGTGAAAAGGGGGTTCGGTTCCCTTATTCACCATGATCTCATAAGCATCGGCTGATAGCACCGTTTTCCAGTAGGAATTGGGTTTTGCCCCCGGATAAATTTTAACATCTTCAGAGCTTCCGGCAACTACTTTTCCACCGGTTTGCGCCAGGCTGCAAGCGCTTATTACAAGCATCACCAGGGCAGTTATAACAGGTTTAAACTTCTTCATATTTTATCATCAAAGTGGCATAATATTTATACCTATTAATTGGTCGTAAATCCCTTTAAAAACTTTCAGAAAGTTATAAAAACTTTAAGCTACTGAATAATGTTATTGTTTTAGACCAGTTTGGCGGTTTATTATTAAAAAAATAGAATCTTCAACTTTAAGTCGCAATAGCATCTCTCTGATATTCAACCACATATCGGGTAATTTTTTACCCAAAAGAAGGCATTGCGTAAATTTTGTGTGGAATATAATACCCACTTTTTTGCCTCGATTTTTGCCCCTTTTTTGAGAAAAGCGCCGAAATGTTAATAAAAACAGGAATGTTGATAAAAGGCACAATAATTGCATGAGTTGTTAACACCTAACATACTTAACCATGAATAATACTTACACCATCGTTGGAGTTGTGATCACAGTTTTACCGATCATCCTGATTATCGCTACGGTAATCGTGAGAGGTAAAAAATTGTTTGATTAACAACCAGCAACTTTTTAACTAAAAAAGTCGGAATGGAGCGGTACGCCCAGACTGGCCACTCAGCATTTGCAAGTATTTATTTTTCTACCCCCTTCTGAAAAATTTAAGAATTTTTGAACAGATCAATTGCCGGCCCGAAACGGTTAGCTTTTGATCTTTTTCTTTTAAACAAGATATTATTAAAACCCCTTTTTCCCTGACCTGACCTTTCCCCTATCAGGTCTCTCCTGCGGCTGGTCAATTCCTTCTAAATTATAAGGTCTTGTCATCCTGGCTACACGTTCTTCCATTGTTTCGGTAGTCAGGCGTTCCCGGCCAAGGCTGTCCACCATTATCGGGAACGCAAACGGTGTTGGGCGGTCGATCTGTTTAAGAATGATACTTTGCTTAACGATACGCTGCAATGCCTCGCGCAACCTGAACTCTTCCAGCTGAAAGGCGAGGGCTTCGTTATAAGCCTGCCTCACCAAAAGATTATTTGGCTCATACTCACTAAATACATCAAACAATAAGGAAGTAGATGCCTGCAAATGTTTGTTCTTAACCTGCTGACCGGGATAGCCGGTAAATATCAGTCCGCCTATATGAGCAATATCCCTGAAACGGCGCCTGGCCATTTCGTTAGCATTAAGGCTATGCAATATATCGTCAAGCAGGTTGTCGATTGAGAAAAAGCCGGCATCCTCCAACGCCATTTCAATCGGGATATCTTCATCAGCCAGGAGCTCAAAACCATAATCATTCATCGCTATGGAGAATGAGAAAGGTTTTATTTTGGAGATACGATAGGCCAGCAGTGAAGCCATTCCCTCATGTACCAGCCTTCCTTCAAAGGGGTAAAACAAAAGATGGTGGCCCTCCCTCGAATGGAAAGATTCGATCAAAAACTCATGGCTTTGCGGGAGGTGTGAAAGCTCTGTTTGCAAATCAAATAGTGGCTTAAGTGCGATCACTTCTTCATCGTTCTCTATCCCATGCGCCACCTCATCCAGTTTATCCCTGAACACTGCTGATAATTGCGAGGATAGCGGCATACGTCCGCCCATCCAGCTTGGGATCAGTCCTTTTTTAGCATTTGATTTACGTACATAAGCGCTCATTTCCTTTACCCGTATGAACTCAAGACTTTGCCCTGCGAACCAAAAGTTATCGCCGGGCTTTAATTTGGATACAAACGATTCTTCGATAGTCCCCAGGCTTTTACCGCTCAGCCATTTTACCCGGATGCTCAAATCACTGGTGATGGTGCCGATACTTAAACGGTGCCGCATGGCTACCCTGCGGCTTTTTACCTGGTAAAGCCCGTTCTCAACCTCCACCTTCAGAAACTCGTCATACTGTGCCAGCACATTACCGCCATGCGTTACAAAGTCGAGCAGTTCTCCAAACTCATTCTTTTTAATATCCGCAAATGCGTAGGTAGTTTTCACTTCATTAAAAAGCTCATCTGCTTTAAAACCATCCGAAACAGCCAGCGTAACCATGTACTGTACCAACACATCAAAGGTGAGCAGCATCGGATCGCGGCTTTCAAAAATGCCTTTTTTTATACCTTCCTTTAAGGCGGCTCCTTCCAGTAACTCCAGCGAGTGGGTCGGTACAAAATAAGCCCTTGATATCGCGCCGGGTGAATGTCCGCTTCTCCCGGCCCGCTGCATAAACCGGGCTACACCCTTCGGACTGCCTACCTGTATAACAGTATCCACAGGACGGAAATCTACCCCCAAATCAAGGCTCGAAGTGCAAACCACTACCTTTAATGCTTCGGCATGCAGAGCCTGCTCCACCCAGTTGCGCAGTTCGTTATCCAGCGAGCCATGGTGCATGGCCATAATGCCAGCATACTCCGGGTAATTATCCAGTATGGCATGATACCATATCTCTGATTGTGAACGGGTATTGGTAAATATCAGCGTGGTTTTACTTTTGGCGACAATGGCCATTACCTCCGGCAGCAGCCTGACCCCTATATGCCCTGCCCACGAATAGCTCTCAATATTTTCCGGGATAACAGATTTGATCACCAGCTTTTTATCCACATGCGCACGTACCATCCTCACCTGCTCCGCAGGGAAGTCATTTCCTAACAACACCTCCGCCGCCTGCTCCAAATTGCCGATGGTGGCGCTGATACCCCAGATTTTGAGTCTTGAGTTCTGAGTTTTGAGTTCTGAGTCATTTGTTTGACTTACGACTTGGGACTCACGACTTAAGACTTTCAAACGTGAGAGGCCTAACTCCACCTGCACTCCCCTTTTTGTGCCTAACAGTTCATGCCATTCATCGGTAACTACAACCTCCAGTCCGCGGAATATTTTAGGGTATTCCTTTTGGGCCAGCATCAGGTGCAGGCTTTCGGGGGTGGTCAATAGCACTTCCGGTAATTTCTTTTTCAGGGCCTGCTTTTCGGCGGCGGGTGTATCGCCGGTGCGGGTAGCTATCTTCCAGGGGATACCGATCTCATCGCATACCTCCTGCATCGCTTTTTTAATATCATTGGTGAGCGCACGCAATGGCGTTATCCAAAGCATCATCAAACCATTGTCCTTTTGGGTCGACCATTTTCCAGGATTCTTATTGATGTAATCGGCCAGGAAAGGCAAAAACAAGGCAAAGGTTTTACCACTGCCCGTAGGCGCATTGAGCAGACCTGAATAACCGCCAAGATAAGCCTCCATCATTTCCTGCTGAAAAGGAAATTGCTGCCAGTTCTTGCGCTTATACCATTCTGCTATTATTTGCTGCCCCGGAGTAATCACAATTCAACATACAATTTATCTGTGTATTTAGTTGTATCAAATAAAAAAAGTCCTGCTTTCGGCAGGACTAATACTATAAGTAACCCTTCTCCTTTGGAGAGGGGTTGGGTGAGGCTTTTATTTTTTCTCCGGCAATAAGATCAACTTAACCAAATTATTACCGCTCAAATATTTATTGGCGGCATCCTTTACGCTTTGTACAGTCACTTGATTCAGATCATGAATGTAGTGCAGCACTGCGTCCGGGTCTTCCTGATTTTGAGATGAAGCAGCGATATGCCCTTCCCAAAAAGCATTTTCTTTCAGCTGTACTTCGGTCGAACGGGTTTCTTCAGCAACAAATTTTTGAACGTCCACAGCTTCAGGACCATTCTGTTTGATCTTGCCAATTTCCTCCATTGTAGCGTTGATTAGCTTCTCTACGTTGGCTGGCGCGCAGCCAAAATATACGCCAATGCTGTAGCGGCCGTTTGGCAGCTTCACATAACTGGCCCTTACGCCCGGCGCATAAACACCGCCTTCTTTTTCGCGCAGGCGTTCTATGAGTTTAATGTTCAATATCTCATTCAATGCATCCACCTGCATATTGTTGCTATCATTATACTCATACTCGCCGCTGAATATCAGCTGCACGCTGCTTTTATCGCCTATGCCTTTGTATACATTTTTGGTAATCTGTCCGGCAGGGATATGGATACCTAAGTTTTTGTAGGTTTCCTCGCGATTAGCCGATGGCAGTCCGCCTAAATATTTTTCAAGCAACGGTTTGATTTTGTCGACATCAAAGCTGCCCACTATGGTAAATGTAAGACCGTTGGCGTCAGCAAAACGGTCTTTATAAAAGCTGTAAGCTTTATCCAAACTGGCACCGTTCAGCCTTTCGACAGTTGGCACCATCCGGCGGAAATTGTGATTACTCAGCGTAGCTGCCACTGTATCCTGGAACACACTGGTCGGATCAAGACTGCGGTTAGCCAGTAATGATTTGGTCTGCGTGATCTGTGACTGCCAGATATCCGCATCCTTACGCGGCTGGGTAAAATACAGGTAGGTTAATTGAAGTGCTGTTTCCAAGTCTTTTGGCGATGAACTGCCATTGACGCCCTGCGCAGTTTCGCTGATATAAGGCGAAATGTGTACATTTTTACCACTCAGCATTTTGTCCAACTGTATCTCATTAAAATCAGCAAGGCCGCTGCTACCAATCACTTCTGCAGCCAGGTTGGCTGATGTGAAATCCTCATCGCTTGCCAGTGAGGTCCCTCCAAAATGATATCCTGCTATCAGTATTTCATCATTTTTAAAAGTGGTAGGTTTTAATATCACTTTTACGCCATTTCCTAAGGTAAGCGTGGTGGTCATGATAGCGGTATCTTTCTTTTCGGATACTACTTTGCTGCCGGCTGGTTCTTTTTCCAGCAATGGCTTATTGCTTACATTATCCACGTAGGCGGTTGCATCTTTACCGGCTGTGCTTATCCACTCCAGCAATGTTTTTGAATCAGGTAATTTGTCTTTTTCCTTTTCAGGCGCTTCCACAATTACAACGCGGTTTTTGTCGCTGATGTATTTTCCGGCCAGGGCATTGATCTCGCTCAGCTTGATCTGGTCCATATGCTCTTTCTGGAAGTTATATTCAAACTCAATGCCTGGTATCGCTTCGCCCTGCAGGAAATTCTGCTGATACTCGCGTACAAAATTCACCGATTTGGTTTTATCACGCTCTTTGTAAGCGTTTTCTATTTGTGTCAAAGCATCCTGTTTGGCACGGTCAAGCTCAGTCTGTGTAAAGCCGAATTTCCTTGCACGCTCGGTTTCGGCTACAACTGCTTTGATCGCTTTTTCCAGTTCGCCGGGTTTGGCAACTGCAATTGAAGTAAAGGCATCCTGGTGACCTAAAAATCCACCATAACTTGCCCGGCCGAATAAGAACGGCGGATTTGCCTTTTGTGTAAGCTCACCCAAACGGGCGTTCAGCATCTGGTTAAACAACTCAACCCGCATGCTTTCAATATATTCCTCTTTGGTCTGCGTTTTTGTTTCAGGATGTTTTACAACGATCTCGGCCAAAGTATAAGGGAATTCCTTATCCGTTGCGATCTTAACAACCGTACCCGGAGTTGCAGGTACAGAATATTTGGTCCTTGGCTTTTCGTTCGCCGGATTTTTCAGCTCCGAGAAATTATCTTTTATCAATTGCTCCACGTGTTTCGGATCAAAGTCCCCTACAGCGATCACAGCCTGTAGGTCGGGCCGGTACCAGTCGTGGTAAAAACTCTTGATGGTCTCAGGTTTAAAGGTTTTCAGTATATCTTCCTTACCAATAGGCAAACGCTCTGCATACCTCGAATTGTTCAGCAATGCAGGTAGTATTTGCTGCTGCAAACGTTCCTGTGCATTTTTTCCGCGTAAGCGTTCTTCTTCCAGAACAACGCCGCGTTCAGCATCTATCTCCTTCGGGTCGAAAGTGACATGCCCGGCCCAGTCGGCCAGTATATCAAAGCCTTTTTCAAAGGTCTTAACGCTATCAGTTGGCAATGGTAACTGGTAAACCGTTTCATCGAATGACGTATAAGCATTCAGGTCGGCACCAAACTTCACCCCGGCTTTTTGAAGGTAATTTACCAGTTCGTTCTTTGGGAAATCCTTTGTGCCGTTAAACGACATGTGCTCCGTAAAATGGGCTAAACCACGTTGTGCATCTGTTTCAAGTACCGAGCCGGCTTTATTCACCAGGTATAGCTCGGCCCGGTTTTTTGGCTCCGTATTTTTGCGGATATAGTAGGTTAAACCGTTTGGCAGTTTTCCGATGATCACATTGGGATCAACTGGTAATATCTGGCCTTTGGGTGCCGAAATTGCCGCTACGGGCTTCCCTTTGGGTGATGGTACTGGTTTCTTTTTTACTTGTGCAAATGAAACATTTGCTGCAATAAACAGCGATAAGGCTATTAATGAGAATTTTCTATTAAGGTTCATGTGTGAGAATATGATTTTATGACTAAGATGCGAACGAATAGTTTAGGTTCAAAGTATTTTATATTTTAATAATTAGCCGGTCAATTTTTTTGTGCAGAAAAGCCATCTTTCATCATCTGTTCTAATTCTGATTGGTGATCTTTTACTACAGCTTGACCCAACAGCATCCCTTTTTGAGTAAGTACCACCAATTTGCTACCATATTTTTGTCCCAATGGTGTACTAAAAAAGGTTGTTAGCTCCTTAAGTTCATCTTCCGTAAATTCAGCAGCATACATTTCTGATAGCTTTCCTTTAAGGCTATCCCATGTGTAATACTTGTGCATGAACTTTTGCATTATCTCAACAAAAGCCGCCCTATTATTTTCAGGAATTTGCTGACTGAAAGTACCAACCATATTATCTGTTATTGCTCCGAATCTCGTATTTATTCCAGTTGCTATTAAGTAACTTTCAGCGGCTTGCAGGTGTGATGCCGTAAATGTTGTAGTACTGGTTTGGGCTTTTACAATTGTTTGGGTTAAAAGCAAGATGCCGGTTAATGTGATAAGGATTAGTTTAATTTTCATAAAATTTATACTTTAATAATAATCTTTCTTTTATAGAGTATCCACATAATTATCCAAACACTGAATACGATAAATATGGCCCAGGCCAACGAGGCGTTGATGGGCGAAAAATAAGGCGCAAACAGTATATTATATAAGGGCTTGCCGCCGATTTTAACCATGCCCAGGTAATGCGGAATAAAATCAGCCAAAATATAGGCTGTAATGGCATTGGCGCCGAAGGCCACCAACGGTGGCGTGAAGCTTTTATGCCCGCGTACATCTATCAGCCAGTAACTTAATGCCAGGCCAATGGTTGCCAAGCCACCGGTATACAGCACAAATGAGCTCGACCATAAGGCTTTGTTTATCGGGAAGAACAGGTCCCAAATCAAACTCACCAAAACTGCGATGGTTCCGTAAACAAACATCCAGGTGACCTTAACGCTGTCCTCGTGGTCTTTGCGTTTGATCCAGCTACCCAGGCGAATGCCGAATAAGCCGGTTGCAACGGCAGGTATTGTTCCTAACAGGCCTTCCGGGTCCCAGGTCTTGCTTTCAGCCCAAAGGTGATTGGTTGTAAAAATTGTACGGTCTACCCATGCACCCAAATTGGTTGTAGGCTCCAGGTTAGCGTAGCCAACACCCGGTACCGGGATAAAGTTCATCATAACATAGTAACCAACCAGGAAAATGACAAACAGCCAGTCGCGGGTTTTTTGGGATGTTTTGATATACAATACCGCACAGATAAAATAAACCACGGCTATACGGGTCAGCACGCCTGGTATGCGCATGTGGGCAAGGTCAGGCACAAAAAAGAACCGGATAACATAGGTGATCAGCAATAATATTGCCGTACGTTTCAGGGCACGCAGAATTAATTTGTTATGGTCCGTTGTTACCTCTTTCCGGTTTTCTAAGGCGTAAACGATGGATACGCCAACCATAAACAGGAAGAAAGGGAATATCAGATCTGTAGGCGTACAGCCGTTCCATTTGGAGTGCTCTAATGGTGCATAGGAATGCTCATTACCGGGATCATTAACCAGGATCATGGCGGCCATGGTCAACCCGCGGAATACATCCAATGAAAGCAGTCGCTTTTTTAATGTGGAAGCGTTAGTAGAGATTTCTGTCATTTGAGTTATGTTGTACGTGATACGTTTATTTTAGTGTGGCCGTCATTGCGAGGGACGAAGCAATCTCTACACAGGACATTCAACGAGGTGTAATTTTTTAATAGGATGTTCCTTAACAAATTTATCCTCGCTGATCTGCACAGTTTGGAGGTTGCTTCGTTCCTCGCAATGACGGGTGGTGATGAAGGCCGCCCCGATACATTGGGGCAGCTCTACAATAAATATTCCCAACGCCAACCGCCTTGCGCCTTGCTTAATACTTATACCTCACAAAGGCTTCCATAGCCTGGTATTCCGCAAGTCCCAAGCGGTCATAAGCCTGTGCCGTTTCGCGGTTACGGTCCTCTGCCCTTACCCAAAACTCGCGGGCATCATCACCAGGGAAGACGGCACGGTCCTTCTGCGACTGGTGCTTGAAGATGGCGTTGCGTTTTCTTAGTACTTCCTGAGGTGAAAGCGGCACGGCCATCTCGATCTCGTAAGTCTCAAACTCCTTCCAGGCACCGCGGTACATCCATACCCAGCAATCTTTTATCCAGTCTTCGGTTTCCCTGAGTTTTCTCAATGCCGCGATCACGATGTTGAAACACACCAGGTGCGTACCATGCGGATCAGCAAAGTCGCCCGCTACAAACACCTGTTGCGGCTTTACTTTTTGTAATAGCTCCATGGTCAGGATCACATCCTTTTCACTTACCGAGTTCTTCTGTGTTTTCCCCGTCTCATAAAAAGGCAGAGCCTGGAAATGGATATGCGCATCATCCAATCCCGCATAGCGAGCTCCTGAGATAGCCTCTGTTTTTCTGATGAACCCTTTTACATTCCTGATCTCCTGCGTATCGATCTGGTTGGGCTGCTTTTTGACAAAGAAAGCCCGCATGTCTTCATACAGGTTCTTTAAATGTTTGTTATCATCGCCGATGCTGCCGTTAAAATCAATGGCAAACTCCATGTAACGTAATACATCATCATCCCATACCGCGGTATTACCCGAAGTCTGGTAAGCTACATGCACGTCATGCCCCTGGTCAACGAGCCTGATAAAGGTTCCGCCCATGGAGATCACATCATCATCCGGGTGAGGGGAAAAGATGATCGAGCGTTTCTGGGCAGGTAAAGCACGCTCAGGTCTTTGTGAATCATCCGCATCCGGCTTACCACCCGGCCAGCCGGTAATGGTATGCTGTATCTGGTTAAAAATATCGATATTGATATTATAGACCGGCCCCTGCTCTACA
>JBEHXM010000055.1:0-30424 GCA_048498695.1 Bacteroidota bacterium | reverse complement strand
GGTAGGGCGAAGACAAGTTATACAGGGTGATAGTTTTCAATAAAAACACCTGCATAAATACCAGTATAAAAAACCTCAAAAAATTTATAAGGATCGTTCTACTCATCTTTCTTTTCCTGTGCTTCCAGTCCTGCCTGTTCCGGGGCAAGTTTATTAACTACTACATCTACATATTGCAACTTACTGAAATCTACAGCCAGTTTTACTTCCATATTCAATGCAAATCCGCCAGCTTTGGTACGCAGATTACTCACCTTGCCTATAGGTATGCCGGCAGGGAACAGCGAATAATCTGATGTGACCACTCCTTCGCCAACCGTGGGTTGTGCATTGTTTGATACGTCTTTCAAAAAGCCTTTATGCGGATCAAGGTCATCGCTCCATTCAATGTAACCTATCTCCTTATTTTTTGCTAGCATAGCGCTGAATCTTGAATCCTTATGTAATAATGATTGCACCACGGACAAGTACTCTCCCACAAAAACCACTTTCCCCACCAGCCCCGAACTGCAAATAACACCCATGCCTTTTGCAACACCTTGCTTACTGCCGCGGTTAATGGTAATATAGTTATTGCTGCGATTGATCGAATTATTGATCACCCTTGCTTCAATATAAGTGTATTGCTGCTTGTATATCGTATCATCCACCTTGTGTTTGGCAATGGTATCGATATAAAAAGATGATTTAAGCTGATTGCGCAACCGGGCATTTTCGCGGGCCAGACTATCATTTACCCTGCCTAAAGACAAGTAGCCTGATACTTCATTGGCCTGCGCATATAGAGTTCCCGTTACCTGGTTGGTTGAATTTAAAAAGCTTGCTTTCTGAAAAGCGTTGTATTTGATATAAATAACCAGCGAGCTTATCTCAAAGATAATGAATAAAAAAAATGCGTTATACTTAGTGATAAATATCAGGAGGTTACGCATGGTTAGAGATTAGTTAATTAGAGACTAGAGATTAGCTTGTTTCCGTAAATAATTAATATAACCATTTATCATTTTCATACATTCCTCGCAATCCTTTTTAAATTTATCAAATTGTTGCTCATTAATGAATTCATTATCCAATGCTATAATAAGATGATTTATTGTTTCAGCGGCCGACCCACGAGCATTTATTAGAAATTTAGCCGCCTCGGCATAATGAAATCTTCCGTGCCCTTCCGCAATATTATTACCTATTGATCTCGAAGACCTGATGATCTGGTCATTCAATCGATATTTCTCATCAACCGGGAATGATTTAACAAGGTCAGTAATATTGTTACGTAGTGCCCTTGCTTTTTTCCAAACCTCCAGATCCGTAAAAGAGAGCATAATAATCTACAATTTACCAGCTATGTATCTAATCTCTGATCTCCAGTCTCTAATATCTCTACTGCATAAGGAATTTAAAATTACCTATATTTTTCAGTGCTGTCCCTGTTCCGCGGACCACCGCGCGCAAAGGGTCTTCTGCAACGTGAACAGGCAGCTTGGTTTTCGCCGCAACACGTTTATCAAGCCCGCGCAGCAATGCACCACCACCGGTTAAATAAATACCGGTTTGATAAATATCTGCTGATAATTCAGGCGGGGTAATTTCCAGCGCCTTCAATATCGCTTCTTCAATTTTTGATATCGACTTATCAAGGCAATGTGCTATCTCGGTATAAGATACCATAATTTGCTTTGGCACACCTGTCATCAGGTCACGACCCTGCACAGCAAAATCCGAAGGTGGATCTGCAAGTTCAGGCAAAGCAGCGCCAACCTCAATTTTGATCTTTTCGGCAGTACGGTCGCCGATCATAATATTATGCTGACGGCGAATATATTGAACGATATCAGAGTCGAAGTTATCACCCGCTACGCGGATAGACTGGTCGCAAACGATACCTGATAATGCGATCACCGCAATCTCCGTAGTACCACCACCAATATCTATGATCATATTACCCATCGGTTCTTCCACATCAATACCGATACCTACCGCAGCGGCCATTGGCTCGTGGATCAGGTAAACTTCCTTGGCACCGGCGATCTCGGCAGAGTCACGAACAGCACGTTTTTCAACCTCGGTAATACCTGATGGTATACAAATCACCATACGCAGGGATGGGAAAAACCAGCCTTTTCCCTGGTTGATCATCTTTATCATACCGCGTATCATGTGTTCAGCGGCATTAAAGTCGGCGATCACACCATCCTTCAAGGGGCGCACCGTGCGGATGTTCTCGTGGGTTTTACCCTCCATCTGCATAGCCTGCCGGCCAATAGCGATCACTTTATTAGTTGTACGGTCAAACGCCACGATAGAGGGCTCGTCAACCACTACTTTATCATTATGTATAATGAGGGTATTTGCTGTACCCAAATCAATTGCGATTTCTTGTGTAAAAAAATTAAATAGACCCATTGGCTTTTATCAAAAAATAGTCTGCAAAGTTGAAAAAAATAAACTAATAATTATTGGTTGTTATTCAAACCGTTAAAATACACACTTATTACGTTTAATTCTCAATTAATGTTTAAAATGCCTTACGCCCGTCATTACCATGGTAATTCCTTTTTTATTGGCCATGTCAACAGAGTCCTGATCCTTGATTGAACCACCGGGTTGTAGTACGGCTGTTATACCGGCTTCGGCAGCCAATTCAACACAATCGTTAAACGGAAAAAAAGCGTCAGAGGCCATAACAGCGCCATGCAGATCGAACCCAAAGCTCTCAGCTTTAATAACAGCTTGTTTTAACGAATCAACCCTTGAGGTTTGTCCCACGCCGCTTGCCATCAACTGGCCGTTTTTGGCAAATACAATGGTGTTTGATTTGGTATGTTTTACTACTTTATTTGCAAAAAACAGGTCTTTCAGCTCATGTTCTGTTGGCTGCTTATTAGTAACTGCTTTCATTTGATCAGGCCCTTCAATTACCAGGTCTTTATCCTGTTCAATAACACCATTCAGTAAGGTCTTGAACTGTTTAACAGGCAGCTCCACATTTTGACGGATCAGGATAATACGGTTCTTTTTCTCGCGCAATACCTGAACAGCTTCGTCAGTGTAGGCCGGAGCTATTAGTACCTCAAAAAATATCTTATTGATCTCCCTGGCGGTTTCGGCATCTACCTCATCATTTGCAATGATCACACCGCCAAAGGCAGATACCGGGTCGCAAGCCAAAGCATCCAGCCAGGCTTCTTTAATAAACGACCTGCTGGCAATGCCGCAGGCATTGGTATGTTTTAATATGGCGATAGTAGGTTCGGTAAACTCATCTATCAATGCCACGGCAGCATCTACATCTACCAGGTTATTGTAGGAAAGCTCCTTGCCATGCAATTTGGTAAACATCGCATCAAGGTTACCATAAAATACACCCTGCTGATGCGGATTCTCACCATAACGCAGTACCTGGCTTTTTTGAATGCTTTGCTTGAATACAGGAAGCTGTTCATCCTGGTTAAAATATTCAAATATGGCAGTATCGTAGTGGGAAGTAATATTAAATGCTTTTTGAGCGAAGGAACGGCGCTGATCGATGTTGGTTGACCCGTTTTGACTCTTTAAAATTTCACCCAACTCCACATAATCATCCTTTGAAGCAAGGATCACCACATCTTTAAAATTTTTAGCTGCTGCGCGGATAAGGGATATACCACCGATATCGATCTTCTCGATCACATCATCTTGCCCAGCACCGGATTTTACAGTTTCTTCAAACGGGTAAAGATCAACTATCACCAGGTCTATCTCAGGGATCTCGTATTGCGCCAGCTGCTGCTCATCACCTTCAAAATTTCTCCGGGCCAGTATCCCGCCAAACACTTTTGGATGCAGGGTTTTTACACGTCCGCCAAGAATAGAAGGATACGAAGTAAGGTCTTCAACAGCAACCACCTCAGCACCCAGGCTACGGATAAATGTTTCTGTCCCCCCGGTTGAATATATGGTTACACCGAGGCGGCTAAGCTCGTGGATAATAGGCTCCAGATTGTCTTTATAATAAACTGAAATTAAAGCGTTTTTTATTTGAACGGGATGACTCATTGGCACACAATTTTTTGAGCCGCAAAAGTAGTGATTTGAGATTAGAGATTGGTGGTTAGAGATTAGTTTTTTTGTGATTAGTGATCAGTTAACCAGTGACCAGTCAATTGGTGATTGGGAAATCCGGGATTTAATATTATTTATGTAGTTGACTGCTGTTTCAGATAGTTGATATATCCATTAATTAATCTCATACACTCATCGCAATTAGCTTGCAAATTCTCAAAAGTAAGTTGATCAATATACCCTTCGTCCCGGGCAATTATAAGATGATCAATCGTTTCTGAAGTCGAACCACGGGCAGTTATAAAAAACTTTTTTGAGTCGACATAGTGAAATCTTCCATGACCTTCAGCAATATTATTACCTATCGAACGTGATGAACGAATGATTTGATCTGTTAATCTGTATTTTTCATCTAAAGGAAAACTTTTCACCAACTCAGATATCGATTTTCTAAGGGAATGTGACTTCTTCCAGGCCTCAAGGTCAGTAAAGCCTCTCATAAATTTTAATATTTTTATAAGCACATAATATCCTGATCACTAATCACCGGTTAACTGATCACTAATCACCAACCTCAACTTTTCATCTTCCTCAGCAAATTTTCTATCACTCTCGGGAAATGCTGGTGCTCCAGTTGCTGGCCTTTGAATTTGATCATTTCCAGGTTATCGCCGGGTTCTATTTTAAAACGGGATTGGTGCAGGATCTCGCCTTCATCAAACTTCTCGTTCACAAAATGAATAGTGATGCCCGACTCTTCCTCTTTACCTTCCAATACGGCCTTGTGTACATGGTCGCCGTACATGCCTTTGCCACCGAATTTGGGTAGCAGGGCGGGGTGAAGATTGATTATTTTATTGGGGAAAGCTTTGAGTAGTGTTGGTGGTACCAGCCATAAGAATCCGGCCAGCACGATCAGGTCGACCTGAAGGTTTTTCAGCAATTTGATGATCGTATCGGTATCATAGAACTCGCTGCGGGTAAATATATGTGACGGTATCTCAAAATTATCGGCACGCTGCAATACGTAGGCCTGGGGATTGTTTGTGAGTATCAATACTACTTCGGCCTCAGAACTACGTTTAAAATGCTCCATTATTTTTTGGGCATTTGAACCGGAACCAGAAGCAAAAATAGCAATCCTTTTTTTCATTGAATAAGTTGTTTCTCAGTGGCGTTCAGGTTACCGCTCTCTATTAAATGTCCTATTGAATGCACTTTTTGAACTATACCATAAACCCATTTAACCGCAATTTGTTCACCTGTGTATTATACGCACAGTGAAGCAAAAACGTTTAAACACCTATTAATACACGTCAAATATAAAATTTTGATATTTTTAAACAACACATTACTTCGTTTTTTGACGAACAAAGCCATACCTGGTTATAATTCTTTTCCGGTCGGGAGGATAGAAAGTTTCCAGGCTGCCCGTTTGCAATACGAGCGAATATTGCCCGAGGTTTACTATCTGTGCATTTTTAAATGCTTTGGTTGGCGTACCGGCGCTATCCACAACAATATCTGAATTTAAAAAAAGATGATCGGACGATAATGACCAATGTCCTGATGCCCTGGCGCTGTCGCAGGAATAATTAGTGAAAGTGCAGGTTTTGTCTGTGTTAAAAGTAAATAACTGATTGAAATTGCATATCGTATCAACTTTAACGGTGGATATCAAAGTATCTCCATGATAACTGGTAACAGTAGTTGAAGACAAAAACCATTGCCCCCCCGGCAACAATGTTTCGATATAGTCCTGGTTATTTTTTTTACAGGAGTTGGTTGTTAAACCTATCACTACCAAACCACACAGGATAAATAATAGAAATTTAAATCTCATTTGATAATTACAAAGCAAAAATAGAAAATCCCCCTTAACAGTCCCCGGCTGGCTAATATATAACTATAAAAACTTCCATTTAGTTTAAGAGCCGGTTATCACGATGAAAATAAATTATTATGTTTTTATAATTACAAATAATTCAGACCTAACTTATTAAGTTTGCTTTACACATAAATCAAACCCAAAACTTATGATATCAGCAAAAGGCTATGCAGCACCCAAAGCTAACATCCCTTTAGAACCCTTTAAATTTGAACGCCGCGAAGTTGGGCCGCATGATGTGCAGATCGACATAGCTTATTGCGGAGTTTGCCATTCGGACATTCACCAGATACGCGACGAATGGGGAGGCTCTATTTTCCCGATGGTACCGGGACACGAGATTGTAGGCAAAATCACTAAAGTAGGCAGCCAGGTAACAAAATTTAAGGTAGGTGAGACGGCTGGCATCGGCTGTTTTGTCGACTCCTGCCGCCATTGTCCAAGCTGCAAAGCAGGATTGGAACAATATTGCGAAGTAGGTATGGTAGCTACGTATAATGGTCTCGATAAGGAAGGTAATCCTACTTACGGCGGCTATTCCAACCAGATAATTGTTGATGAAAACTATACCCTGCATATTTCAGACAAGCTGCCGCTTTCGGGCGTTGCGCCACTGCTATGTGCAGGCATTACCACTTATTCACCTATCATGGAATGGGGAATGGGCAAAGGTCACAAAGTAGGCGTAGTAGGCCTGGGTGGATTAGGCCACATGGCGGTTAAACTAGCTGCTTCTAAAGGCGCGGAAGTAACCGTATTGAGCACTTCTCCATCCAAAAAGGCAGATGCCGAAAAATTAGGCGCACACCATTTTGTGGTGACCAAAGATACTGCCCAGATGCAGGCTGCCGCAGGTAGTTTGGATTTCATCATCAATACCATATCTGCCCAGCACGAGTATAACGACTATTTACCATTACTTAAACTGGACGGTACCATGGTACTGGTAGGTGTGCCACCTGACGCACCGTCATTGGCAGCCTTCCACCTGATCATGAAACGCAGGCGCATAGCAGGTTCCTTAATAGGCGGTATCAAAGAAACCCAGGAAATGCTGGATTATTGTGCCGAGCATGGCATCACATCCGATGTAGAAGTGATCAATATCGACTATATCAACGAAGCTTATGAGCGTATGATCAAAGGCGATGTACGTTACCGCTTTGTGATAGATATGGCGAGTTTGTAGTATAGTTGACTAAGTTAGATTAGGTGGGTGGTTGATTGAGTTAACCATTTTAACTTAATCTAACTTAATCAACCATTCAACTTAATCAACCAAATGAATATTCCTTTCGAAAAACTAAAAGCCGAATTTAAACGGGTACTGCTTTCGCTCAATTTCAGTGAAGAAAATGCTACGCGCTGTGCCACCATTTTTGCGGAGAATAGCCGTGATGGCGTACATAGTCACGGACTGAACCGTTTTCCAACCTTTGTTCAATATGTAAAGGATGGACTGGTAGTACCGAATACAGAACCTGAAAAAACCGGAGGCTTTGGTGCAATTGAGCAATGGGACGGTAAAATGGGTGCTGGCATACTTAACGCCGGCTTTTGTATGGACAGGGCTATTAGCCTTGCCAAAGAGAACGGCATTGGCTGTGTGGCTGTTAAAAACACCAACCACTGGATGCGTGGTGGTACTTATGGCTGGCAGGCCGCCGAGGCCGGCATGATAGCAATATGCTTTACCAATACTATCGCCAATATGCCGCCATGGGGCGGTATCGATCCGCGATTGGGAAATAACCCGCTGATTATTGCTATACCGCGCAAGGATGGCCACGTGGTTTTGGATATGGCGATATCACAATACTCCTTCGGTAAATTAAATACTTATAAATCAAAAAACGAGCAGCTTCCTTTGCCGGGTGGTTATGACAAGGATGGTAATTTAACAAATGACCCGGCTGCCATTATAGAGTCTGTGCGACCGCTGCCAATTGGCTTCTGGAAAGGATCAGGATTATCCCTGGTGCTTGATCTGCTGGCAACCGTACTCAGCCAGGGGCGTTCGACCGCAGATGTCACCAATGGTGGGTCAGAATCGGGTGTATCACAGGTTTTCATTTGCATTAAACCGGATGCCGGTATAAAAACAGAAACGATCATCCGGGAGATCATCAGCTTCACCAAAAGCAGTCGCCCCGATAAAGAAGGCGGCTCTGTCTACTACCCCGGAGAGAACACTTTACGAACCAGAGAGAAAAGTTTAAAAGAAGGCGTTTGGGTGGATGAAAAGATTTGGGAGAAGGTGCAGGGTTTATAAAACTTCCTAACCGTCTTGTCATGTTGAACGTAGTGAAACATCTTCTTCGACTTGCATATTCACCCTGCTTATTGTAGAAGATTCTTCACCCTGCTCAGAATGACAATAATGTTTATTCCACCATCCCCTCAAACTTCTCCCAAAAACCATCTTTTGGCAAAGCAGCCACAATTTCAACAGGCTCTTTTTTAATAGGATGAATAAACCGCAGTCGCCGGGCATGCAGACTGATGCTGTTTTTTAAGCTGCCACGCGGGTAGCCGTATTTATTATCGCCAACAATTGGTGTGCCCAGTGTAGAAAGCTGCACACGTATCTGGTGCGGGCGGCCTGTAATGGGGTTTACCTCTATCAGGTAATAACCTTCAAGTTCCCCTGCTAATCTGTAATTCAATTCAGACCGTTGACTTCCGGGCACTTCATGATCGTGGGCTTTGGTCACATTCTTTTGCGGGTTTTTCACCAACCAGTGTACCAGGTTGCCTTCCGGTGGTTCGGGCCTTTTGCGCACCACGGCATAATAAGTTTTCTGTATCTCCCGGGTTTTAAAAAGCTTGTTCATCCTATCCAGTCCCTTGCTGGTTTTGGCGAACAGGATCACACCACTCACGGGTCGGTCCAAACGGTGCACCACGCCTAAAAAAGCCCCGTTGGGCTTATTATATTTTTGGGCAATGTATTTCTTTACTTTTTCATCCAGCGATTCATCACCGGTATCGTCTACCTGCACAATATCGCCTGCACGCTTATTCACCGCTATCAGGTGGTTATCCTCGTAAAGAATATCCTTATCCGTGATCTCCTGGTTGATATATTTAATGTAGACTTTTGTCATTTTTGTTTGAGTCGGAAAGTCCGAAAGACCGGAAGTCCGAAAGTAGTTGTATCTTTTTACTCCTCCCTTCAGGGGAGGATGGGTGGGGCTTAATATTGCTCCTTCTCGTTCGGGAAATCCTTCGCTTTTACGTCCTGTATGTAATTTTTGATCGCACCGTTCATTACATCGTATAAATTGGCATATTGCCTAAGGAATCGTGGTTTAAATGCCTTGTTGATCCCCAGCATGTCATGGATAACCAGTACCTGGCCGTCACAGTATTGACCCGCTCCTATGCCGATAATAGGAATGTGTACGCTTTCTGCCACGTCTTTAGCCAACTGTGCCGGTATTTTTTCAAGTACAATACCAAAGCAACCCAGTTCTTGCAGTTTCAAAGCATCCTCGCGCAGCTTTTGTGCTTCGGCTTCTTCCTTTGCCCGCACAGTATAAGTACCGAATTTGTAGATCGATTGCGGTGTCAATCCCAAATGTCCCATTACCGGGATGCCTGCTGTTAGTATGCGCGTAACTGATTCGGATATCTCCACCCCGCCTTCCATTTTTACACCATGCGCCCCGGATTCTTTCATAATGCGGATAGCCGAATTAAGCGCCTCTTTGGAGTTACCCTGGTACGAACCGAAGGGAATATCCACAATCACCAGCGCCCTTTTTGCTGCCCTCACTACCGATGAAGCATGATAGATCATCTGGTCGAGCGTTATTGGCAGCGTGGTTTCATGCCCGGCCATCACATTCGAGGCGGAATCGCCCACTAAAATGATCTCTGTCCCGGCAGCGTCAACAATTGCCGCCATGGAATAATCGTAGGCGGTAAGCATGGCGATCTTCTCGCCCCGGCTCTTCATCTCCTGCAGCACATTGGTAGTAACTCTTTTGATCTCTTTGTTTACAGACATGCTGGTTCTATTTGAATGGGTAAAGTTAGAAACTCTTTTGTGATTTCGGATTTTCGATGTTAAATCTGAAATGTCTTGCAAAGTTTGTAATTTTACAAGATTACATAACAAATAGCGCAAAGTGGCAACTGATACAAACAGATTTCAAGATAAAAATATGGTTCTCAGTCAATTTGAGAATGAAATTTTTGTTGAGTGTCCAAAGTGCGAAAAAAGAGCAGTTCTAACAAAGGAAGAACCATTATCTTATTTTTCTAAAAGGGTGTTAAAGTGCCCTAATTGTTTCTATTCTCAAATGGGCAGAAATGAATCTTTCAATATTGAATTAAACTGTCATTGTGCGAATTGTGCAGCCCCAATAAAAATCGATATTAAAAACGTTAGCGAAAAAAAAGAAACAATTGCTGTAAAATGTTCAAACTGCGGGAAAACAGAAAATTATAAACCACGAAACATATCTATTGAGTGGAAGCACCAAACTAACGGAAAACCATCTGAAAATTATTTGGGGCTACCATTATGGTTAACAGAAAATTTTAAAGGAAACAACTTTTGGGCTTTTAATTACAAACATTTAGAATATTTAAAGCAATATATCTCTGCCGGTTTGAGAGAGAAAAACGACCGGACCTATTGGACCATGGTTGAAGATGGATGACATCAGGAAAGAACCGGGACAAAATCATAAAGTTAATCTCGGAGTTAGAGCGAAAATAAGTTACATCCTAAAAGTCCGAAATCGAAATTCCGAAATCCGAAATAAATCCAATTCCCACTTCCAAAACCAAAAAGAAATTCCTATTTTTGCGGCGTGAATCCAGTAGTTGCCCGCTACACTTCTTACACCTGTTTTCACGGAGCTGCACCCCAGTTAAACCGGCACATTAACTATTCAATTTTTTATTATTATGATCACCAACTTCACCAAGTTGCCCGCAATATTATTGCTGGCTGACGGAACTGTATTTTATGGCAAAGCTGCCGGGAAAATAGGAACAACTACCGGCGAGATCTGCTTTAATACCGGCATGACCGGCTACCAGGAAATTTTTACCGATCCGTCTTATTTCGGGCAGATCATGGTAACTACTAATGCGCACATCGGTAACTACGGTATCGCTACGGAAGAAGTTGAATCAGGACATATACAAATAGCCGGACTGGTTTGTAAAAACTATAACATTTACTACACCCGCAAGCAGGCACAGGAGTCAATCCAGGATTATTTCCAGGAACAGAACATCGTTTCTATTTCTGATATCGATACCCGCCAGTTGGTTCGCCATATCCGGGATAAGGGTGCAATGAACGCCATTATCTCATCCGAAATACTGGATATTGAAGAACTGAAAAAACAGCTGGATAAGGTACCTTCAATGGATGGGCTGGAGCTTTCATCAAAGGTGTCTACAACCGAAACTTATACTTTTGGCGATGAAGGCGCAAAATACCGTGTAGCAGTGCTTGACCTTGGTGTAAAGAAAAACATCCTGCGAAATTTTGATAACCGCGATGTTTACGCCAAAGTATATCCGGCTAAAACCACTTTTGCCGAAATGGAAAAGGATTTCTCGCCAAGTGGTTATTTCATTTCAAACGGCCCCGGCGACCCGGCGGCAATGCCTTATGCTGTGGATACGGTAAAAGATATTTTAAAGTCTGACAAACCGATGTTCGGTATTTGCCTGGGGCACCAGCTACTGGCTTTGGCCAATGACATCCCAACCATCAAAATGTTCAACGGTCACCGCGGACTGAACCACCCGGTAAAAAATATTATTAAAGACCACTGCGAAGTAACTTCGCAAAACCATGGTTTTGGTGTGGTGCCTGAAGCAGTAAGAGCTTCTGATAAGGTAGAGATCACCCACGTCAACCTGAATGACAAATCAATAGAGGGTATCCGCGTAAAAGGTAAGAAAGCGTTCTCGGTACAATATCACCCCGAATCATCACCTGGTCCGCACGATTCAAGATATTTGTTTGATGATTTTGTTGAGCTGATGAAGTAAATAATTTCAACCCAGCATGAAAATTGCCTTAGCCTCTCCGCCATTTCCTAAATCAATAGCTGACGGCTTAGCCTGGGTTGAAAAAATGATCATAGAAGCCGCAGAGAAAAAGGCAGAGATCGTTTGCTTCCCTGAATCCTATATCCCCGGCTTACGCGGGATGGGATTTGAGGTCGAGCCGCATTCGCCCGAAAAACTGGAAGCCGCTTTGGAAAAGGTTTGTGCCATTGCAAAGGAAAATGCCATCGCAGTTATTTTACCGATGGACTGGGATCATCCCGATGGTGTGCTGAATGTAGCCTACGTTATTTCTGCCACGGGCGAAATACTGGGCCGCCAAACCAAAAATCAGCTTTCTCCACCTACTGAAGATGAATTATTTATACCCGGCAACGAGAGGAATATATTTGAAGTGAACGGTGTGAAATTCGGCATTACTATATGTCATGAGGGTTTCCGTTACCCCGAATCTGTAAGATGGGCAGCGAGGCGTGATGCCAAAATTGTATTCCATCCGCATTGCACAGGTAGTGATACGCATGGCGACAAACTTTATGAATGGGGACATAAGAACAACCCTTACTACGAAAAAGCGATCATGATGCGCGCGCTGGAAAACACCATATACTTTGCCAGCTGCAATTATACCATGCAATACCCCGAGTCGGCCACCTCATTGATCGACCCCGAAGGCAATTGCATCGCTTACCAACCCTATTCAGAAATTGGTGTATTGATGGCTGATATTGATCCGGATAAAGCTACAGGATTACTGGCAAAAAGGTTCAATGCGAGCCTGTATACTGATTATTAACAGCCGAATCTCCGCCCGGTAAAATTCACCGGCTCATCCATCCCCATCTTTCATTCACCGACAATTTTCTACCATTCGCCTAATATCACTCACGGTTTTTTGTGCACAGGGGCATCTTTGTGCCACAAAACAATCCATATCATGAAAACGATTCTATTAATTCAACTCTTCCACCTGGCCACAGAAGCTGTACATCACCTTCAGATCATTATCCATACCATAGGCCATTTGGTAAAATAACTACTTAACATCAATAAACAATAATTTAACACGAACAGGTATTTGGTTTAATACCTGTTCTGTTATTTTGTATCAGCCTTATAGCATGAAAGCACTCATCCAACTTTATAATTATATGCTGGAAAGGGCAGAAACACTTACCCGTTCGTTCGCTAACCTGTTAAATTGATTACCATCAATACTTGTCATTTCGAGCGATAGCGAGAAAACTTATACAATTAGCTTAACTCGCTTTGCAATTAGTATAAGATTTCTCCTCGCCCCCTTTCACCACCTTGCTGCTCGTTCGAAATGACATAGTTTTTAGTTAAATCATTCTCTTATTGATTTGTTATCTCCTAAACACAAGCTATGAAAAAGGGAGAAAAAGTGCACTGGAAATGGGGTGCATCAGAAGCCGAAGGCAAAATTGTAAAGGAGCATACTGAACCTGTAACCAAAACTATCAAAGGCGCCAAAGTAAAACGCAATGCCAGTAAGGAAGAGTCCGCTTACGAGATCAAACAGGAAAATGGCAGTAAGGTGTTGAAGTCTGAAAGTGAATTGAAGAAAGGGTGATAATGTACCATGTAAAACCTAAAAAATCTCATTGAAATATCAGTAATCTGCTGCACTTTTACAGCATGGCAAAACAACCGATCATCACTGTAAAAAACCTGGTCAAAAATTACGGTGATTTTACAGCCGTTAAGGATGTGAGTTTTGAAGTTTATGAGGGCGAGATATTTGGCCTGCTCGGACCCAACGGTGCAGGTAAGACCACTACCCTCGAGATCATTGAAACGCTGCGCGACAAAACTTCTGGCGAAATTATAGTGGACGGCTTTTCTGTCGATAAAGATACCGACAGTATCAAAAAGCGCATCGGTGTACAACTGCAGGCGGCAGGCTATTATCCCAACCTGAATTTATCTGAATTGATCGTACTTTTCTCCGGTCTTTACGGCATCAATAAAACACCTATGGAGATGCTGGAAAAAGTAGCCCTCACCGACAAGGCAAAAGCCAAATACAAAGACCTTTCGGGTGGACAAAAGCAGCGGTTCTCTATTGCCACCACTTTAATAAACGACCCGCGCATTATTTTCCTGGATGAACCCACAACCGGTCTCGACCCGCAGGCCCGACGTAACTTGTGGGACCTGATCCGCGAGATACGCGATAACGGAACCACCGTAGTGATCACCACTCATTATATGGATGAAGCCGAAGTACTTTGCGACCGCGTAGCCTTTATTGACGGTGGCCACGTGATCGGCATTGATACCCCTGATAATTTTATAGACAAACTGGTAGCCGGAGGTTTTGAGCGACCAAAACAGGTAAAGCTGGCTAACCTGGAAGATGTATTTATTAATATGACGGGAAAAGAGTGGCGGGCGGAATAGGTTTGCAGTTTTAAGTTTGCAGTTAGCAGATTCTAAACTCACACCCCACTGTTAGCTATTCACAATTGACTAATTACAAATGACGAATAATCCAAAATACAGCAACACACGTGCTACCCTTGCTATAGCCAAAGCCAGTTTCCAGTCTATATTACGCAGCCCTTCGGCGGTGGTGTTCAGCCTGGTTTTTCCGCTGATATTTATTGTGGTGTTTGCCAATATTGGCGGCAGTGGCGTTACCGTTGATGTGGGCATAGCCAAATCCTGCGATACCACCAACGCACTTTACAAGGCGTTGAAAAGCGACAAAATGATGAACCTCATCAGGGATCAGTCGCCGCAGGAAATGGATAAGAATTTGTCGAAAGGATCAATCGATGCGATACTGGATATCAGGAACAATAATCCCCTGCCGCCCTTTACAATTAATGTCCAATACACCAAAGCCTCGTCAAAAGGTGCTATTCTAAAGTCAGCTATAAACAATATCCTGTTCCAGGCAAATGCGATTATGAACAGGGATCAGCCTAAACTGGCCGAAGTTAACGAAACCACCATACAGGGCCGTGAGTATAAATACATCGACTTTATACTGCCGGGCATGCTGGGCTTCTCACTGTTAAGCAGCGGTGTATTTGGTACGGCCTTCGTATTCCTCAGCCTGCGTTTAACTTTAGTGATCAAGCGCTTTTTTGCCACTCCGGTTAAGCGTTACAGCATAGTTTTGGGCGAGGCCATTGCACGCATCATATTTGCTTTACTGGGTGCATTGTTTATTATCGCCATCGGTCATTATGTGTTTGAATTTACGCTGATCCATGGCGTCACCACGGTGTTAAATATGATGCTGCTATCCGCCATCGCTCTGATCATATTTATGGGTTTCGGTTTTATCATATCAGGCGTCGCAAAAAATGAAAGCACGGTGCCGCCATTCGCCAACGTTATTACATTACCACAGTTTCTACTGTCTGGCACTTTCTTTTCTACCACTGCGTTCCCTGCGTGGCTGCAATCCATCAGCAAAGTATTACCCTTAACCCACCTGAATGATGCCATGCGCAAGGTAGCTTTTGAAGGAGCCGGTTTGGGCGATGTAACCCATCAGCTGTTTATATTGGGCTTATGGTTTATAGGAGTATATATTGTGGCGGTGAAAACATTTAAATGGGAGTGATCTGAATGCGGAAGTCGGAAAGCCGAAGTCGGAATGAAGAAAAATGACCAATGACCATCATCATCGATGTAATCTCATCTTTAAATCAGTGTAATCATTCGATTAAATCATCGTATTCCTAAATTTATTTTACGCTAAGCTATTATCATTTGTATATTTGGAGAATATATATTAATAGTGTACTTTTGACACTAACTAATTTCAATACCTAAAAATACAGACAAGATGAGCTTAATTATTGATGTTCACGCCCGCCAGATACTCGACTCGCGCGGTAACCCGACTATCGAAGTAGATGTTTTGACAGAAAATGGCGCTTTGGGCCGTGCAGCCGTTCCATCAGGAGCCTCAACCGGTGCGCATGAAGCTGTTGAACTTCGTGATAACGATAAAACAAAATATATGGGCAAAGGCGTGTTAAAAGCCGTTGCTAACGTAAATGATATTATTGCCAAAGAGCTACAGGGCATTGACGTGTTTGAACAAAACGCCATTGACGCCCTGATGATCGAACTTGATGGCACCGAAAATAAAGGAAAATTAGGTGCAAACGCTATCCTGGGTGTTTCGTTAGCAGTTGCCAAGGCTGCCGCGCAGGAAAGTCGCCAGCCGCTTTACCGTTACATCGGTGGTGTAAATGCTAACACATTGCCTATCCCGATGATGAATATTATCAACGGTGGTTCACACTCCGATGCACCTATTGCGTTCCAGGAATTTATGATCATGCCGGTTGGCGCTCCTTCTTTCTCTGAAGCCTTACGCTGGGGATCGGAAGTATTCCATAACCTGAAAAAAATATTACACGACCGCGGTCTGTCAACTGCTGTGGGCGACGAAGGCGGTTTTGCACCGACTTTTGACGGAACAGAAGATGCTGCAGAAACTATTCTGAAAGCCATTGAAAAAGCTGGATACAAAGCAGGCGAGCAAATATGTTTGGCCCTTGACTGCGCTGCATCCGAGTTTTATGTAAACGGAAAATACGATTATACCAAATTTGAAGGCGATAAAGGTGCGGTTCGCACCAGCGCCCAGCAGGCTGATTACCTGGCCGAACTGGCTGCAAAATATCCAATAATCTCTATTGAAGATGGTATGGCCGAAGATGACTGGGATGGCTGGAAATTACTGACCGATAAAATTGGCAATAAGATACAATTGGTTGGTGATGACCTGTTTGTAACCAACGTTAAACGTTTACAAAGAGGCGTCGATGAAAATATCGGGAATTCTATCCTGGTAAAAGTAAACCAGATCGGTTCGCTGACTGAGACTATCGATGCAGTATCTTTAGCACAAACTAATGGCTATACATCGGTAATGAGCCACCGTTCAGGCGAAACAGAAGATTCAACCATTGCTGACCTTGCAGTTGCATTGAATTGCGGCCAAATCAAAACCGGCTCAGCCTCACGCTCAGACAGGATCGCTAAATATAACCAACTCCTCCGCATAGAAGAGGAATTGGGGGATACCGCTAAGTTTATCGGCAAGGATTTCAAATATTTTAAGAACAGAAAGTAACACGAATTCCACGAATTTTTGCGAATAACACGAAGCCCCGATTTTATCGGGGCTTTTTTGTTGCCAATCATATTTATGGCTTTCGGATGTATTAAATATGACATAAAATATACCGATAGGTATATTATTGATTGTAATATTGTTCTATAATCATAAACAGTACATATTATGTCTCCATTTCAACGTAAACTACTCATCATCACCGTTATAGGCGCAGCCATAATGGAGCTGATCGATATATCGATAGTAAACGTAGCACTTAATTATATGAGCGGTAACCTGGGAAGCACACTCGAGGATACCGCCTGGGTGATCACCAGTTATGCCATAGCCAATGTGATCATTATCCCCATGACCAGCTTCCTGACAAACGTATTAGGGCGGCGTAATTATTATATCGGTAGTATCGTGTTGTTTGTGTTCTGTTCATTCATGTGCGGTCATTCCAGTTCTATTTGGGTGCTGGTGTTCTTCCGGTTTTTACAGGGCTTAGGCGGCGGGGCACTGCTGTCTGTATCCGCAGCCGTAGTATATGAGCTGTTTCCGAAAGAAAAGCTCGGTACGGCCAGCGCACTTTTTGGCATCGGTGTATTTATCGGTCCTACCATTGGTCCTACCCTTGGCGGGTTTATCACAGAAAATTATTCATGGCCCTGGATATTTTACATTAATGTACCTATCGGTATATTAACAGCTATTTCCTGCTACTTCTTACTGCCAAATGCCGCTACCAAAACCAATGGCACAAAGATAGATTGGCTGGGTATCGGCCTGCTCGCCGCAGGGGTAGGCAGTCTGCAAACCGTACTTGAACGCGGTGAAACCGACGACTGGTTTTCGGCCGGTTATATTATCGTTCTATCAATAGTTGCTGTAATTTCCCTTACTGCTTTTATTCTTTGGGAACTCCACGTACCTAATCCCGTTGTCAACCTGCGCGTGCTTAAAAGCCGTTCACTTTTTATCGCTGCTATTCTTACGTTTATTACCGGGTTAGGTATGTTCACTTCTATCTTTCTTACTCCCGTGCTCGCACAGCGGCTGCTGGGTTTTACACCAATGCAATCGGGTATGCTGCTATTGCCGGGTGCCATCATGGCCCTGGCGGCGCTGGTAATGTCGGGCAGGTTATTGCAAAAGGGAGTATCACCTATAACACTGGTAGCGTTGGGTTTTGTGTTGTTTATCTATTTCAACTGGCATATGTCAAGGATGAGCCTGGATACTTCCGCAGCCGAGATCAGTATTACATTAATAGCTCGTGCTATTGGCATGGCCCTGCTTACTGTGCCGCTGAGTTCATTGGCCGTGTCTTCACTCAAATCATCGGACATCCCGCAGGGTACGGCTCTGAACAACATGATGCGGCAGTTGGGCGGATCATTCGGAATATCGATCATCAATACCTATTCAGCAAGGCGCACCGCTTCACACCGCACGGATATGCTGGCCAATATTACCGATATTAATCCTTTGGTGCATGAGAGAGTGGTCAGCTACACCAGCTTTTTTCAGCAAAAAGGTAAAAGTCTGCCCGATGCCAAAAGCATGGCGGTACACATGATAGATGTATTGGTGGTTAAACAATTTACCCTGTTAAGCTATCTTGATTCGTATATGCTGATAGGATTACTGTTTGCTCTCACGTTGCCCTTGCTGTTATTCGTGATCAAACGCGGTAAGGCAAAAACAATCAATGTGGTGGTTTCCGATCATTAATAAGAGAGCCTATGACCTGTCTATACCGAATTTCTTCTTGCCCAGATTATCGGATACAAAGCCGCCAATTATTATAAATATATTGATAAAGCTAATGGTAATGTTTATTAAATGATAGCAAAGTAAAAAGGTAAACTCGCGAAGACTATTTAGAAATTTCATTTCTGATAGGTGTATTTGGTCAATTTTGTTAGTTAGTTGAATAAAAAACAATTTATAAGCAAATTGTTTGCGCAGCGGGCTAAAAAATTTCACAAACCCATCTCCATATTAGTCAGCTTACAGGCATACAATTATCTACCACGACCCAATCCCAATAAAAACTGTATCTTTGCAAAAAATAATTACCCGTTCGCTTAAGGTTTGATCGCCGGAAAACTCTTCAGATCCGCTTATGCATTCGCGTTAGCATATTACATTAGATACAATACATGTCATTCGAAAATTTAAAATTAATTGAGCCGATCCTCAGGGCCTTAAAGACAGAGGGATATACTACACCCACTCCTATACAGGAACAAGCCATACCCATCGTGTTGCAGCAACGCGACTTGCTGGGCTGTGCACAAACCGGTACCGGTAAAACTGCTGCCTTCGCCATACCCATGTTACAGTTATTGTACCAGGACAGACTACAGCACAAGGAACAAAAAACAATCAAGGCCCTGATATTGACCCCAACCCGCGAACTGGCCATCCAGATAGACGAAAGCTTTGCCGCTTATGGCAAACACATGGGTTTAAAGCACACCGTAATATTTGGCGGGGTTTCACAAAATCCACAGGTGGATATCCTTCGCCGTGGCGTGGATATTTTAGTTGCGACACCGGGCCGTTTATTAGACCTGATGAACCAGCGTTTTATCCACCTCGACCATGTAAAAATGCTGGTTTTGGATGAGGCCGACCGTATGCTGGACATGGGTTTTGTGCACGATGTAAAAAAGATCATTGCCAAAGTACCATCCAAAAGGCAAACGTTGTTTTTCTCGGCCACTATGCCTAACGAGATACAACAACTGGCCAATACCATACTTACCAATCCCGAAAAAGTAGAAGTTACCCCGGTATCGTCCACAGCAGATACTATACAGCAATCATTGTTTTATGTAGAGAAATCGGATAAAAAATCATTGCTGATCCATTTATTAAAAGACCGGACCATTAAAACGGCGCTGGTTTTTACCCGCACCAAACATGGCGCTGATAAGGTTGTAAAAGACCTTACCCGCGTGGGCATCACTGCCGAAGCTATACATGGCAACAAATCGCAAAACGCAAGGCAGCGTGCTTTAACCAACTTCAAAAACCGTACTACAAGGGTATTGATAGCCACGGATATTGCTGCCCGCGGTATTGATATTGATGAGCTGACACACGTGATCAATTACGAACTGCCCAATATCCCCGAAACCTATGTGCACCGCATTGGCCGTACCGGTCGCGCCGGAGCAAATGGCATTGCCTTTTCTTTCTGCGACCAGGAGGAAATAGAATACTTAAAGGACATCCATAAACTGATCTCGAAGGCAATCCCGGTGAACGAAGCACACCCTTATCCGATGAGCCCGGCTGCCATAGTTAAGAAACATGAGCCCGCCAAAAGCGGTTCTGCCCAGCGTCATCATCAGTCAGGTGGTCACAGAGATGGAAAGAAAAGATTTGGCGGGAATAGCAGGGGCGGAAACAGGCGGTAATTACAATCGCTTATTTTACCCACTTGCCGTTACTTCATCGACATTCCTCTCTGTGATAATCGCAAAGAGAAATTTTTTCATACCCTCTTTCCACTCAGTGAAGAGAGGGTCGACAAGCGCAGCGTCGTCGGGGTGAGTAATCTTTGCGAAAGTGAAGAGTTAAACCTATTCAACTCAATCAACTTAGTCCAACCCAATCAACTAATAAACATTTGCACCATTCAAAATAAATAAATAGCTTTAAACGAAATTTCACACCCTTTGGAATGAAGCGTTTTGTCAATCTGTTCAAAAACAAATACTTTTTGGTTACCGTTGCTTTTGCAGTATGGATGATATTTTTCGACAGGAACGACCTTTTCTCTCAATATGAATACCACCAGCAGGTTAGCACGCTCAAACAAAAACGCGATTTCTACCTGAAAGAAAACGCAAAAGTTCACCAGGACCTGGACGAACTAACCTCCAACAAAGAAAAACTCGAAAAATTTGCCCGCGAAAAATATTTAATGAAACGGGATAATGAAGATGTTTTTGTGATCGTACCGGAGAAAAAAGCAGATTAAAGATATTGGATAAAAGCCTGACCTTGCAGGAATCCATGTCATTTCGATTGAGCCTGATAGGCCGTGAGAGGTGCGAAAGAGAAATCTTATACAATGTGCAAAGTAGAGGCTCGTCGCTTATATAAGATTTCTCCTCACGCCTGTACCAAGGCCACCCATGTTCGTTCGAAATGACATTTTGGTTTTGTATTAAAAAAATGAACAGCAGAAGAGCGTGGAATAACAGGAAAACAAATAAATCTTATATTAACTTACCGCTACTTCTATTTCCTTCTTATTATGCAACTTTAATCTTCGTAAAACAACATTTCTTATCCGCATCGCCGGTTGCTCAATAATATATCTCGACAATAAGGCTCCTGCTATAATACAAGCAAAACAGATCAGCATAGCTATATTACTATTTTTGTCGAGGCCTGCTTTTTCAATTCCATTTTGAACAACATGGATAATGATCTTATGACTAAGATAAATGGCGTATGAAAGCGAAGCGATCTGCGAGGTTACAAATGATTTGAAACGATAAACCGGACTCGAAGGGCAGACCACAGCGGCCACAATCAATCCATAAGATAGAGCAACCATCGGGAAACCCCACAAAGTAGTATTATAAGTGGAATAGCCTTTACACACAAATCCTGATGTCACGAGTAAAATTATTCCTGAAAACATCACCAGGTTGCAATGCTTGTTTATCATTTCTCTTATGGAAGGATAAAAAGTATAAAGCCCTGCAATGCTAACGCCGACCAGCAAACTGTCGAGCCTGTTGTAAGTGGGATAATAAATATATTCGTTCCAATAAGCACTGTAATTATCTGCTTCAAGCACCGGCTTTATAAAATGATCCCAGCCCCATAGCCGGATAATAAAACCGCCGATAAATAATAAAAACAACAGGTAAATGGCCTTTCTACCGGCCTTAAAATAATTAAACAATACAAATATCAATGGCAGGATCAGATAGAATTGCTCTTCCACGCATAACGACCACGCGTGTGAAAACGTCCCGTATTCATGCAGGTTGAGGCCGAAGTTGAGGGTAAAGGTCAGGTACCGCCATATGGGCGAAAGATGTCCCCATTCGCGCACTGCAGGGAAAGCTGCATACAAAATAACCACAACCAGGAAAGGAGGGATGATCCTGAAAAATCGTTTGATAAAAAATTCACTCAATGATATCTTTTTACCTTTTGCAATAGTGGCAAATAATTGTCCGGAGATGAGGAACCCGCTAAGCACAAAAAACAGATCCACGCCACTCCATCCAAAACCTGCAATCTTTTTCACCCAATCCGGGTGACCGAAAAACTGGTAATGAAACAATACGACATAGGAAATGGCGAACGCCCTGAGATGATCTAAACCTAATAATTTGTGTTTTTCAGCATCACCAATTACGGTGCGATTGGAAGAGGGCATTAACTATAAAATGATTCTTAAAATGTTCCGTAAGATAGTTGAAATTGAAAACACCCCTGAATTTATTTGGTAATAAATCTGTTATCAAAGCAAGAAATTACAACGTCTAAATTTCGCCCTCACGCTTGCGGATAAACCATTCGGCAGTAAGCAATCCGAGTACCAGTACAAATATCCATTTCAAATCTACCAGGTCGCTGTAATGCTTATCCTCATAAACTACGGTTTTGATATTTTCATTTTTGCGGATCAAATCGGCCAGCTGATTGATTTGTGAGGGCATCAACATTTGTCCGCCCGACTGTTTAGCCATATCCATTAATAAATGATGATCAGCCGCACTTTGGCGTGTTTCCAGGTTCAGCGGTTTGATGGTCAGCTGGCCCGATGCGGTAAATTGCTGGTTCCCTAATTTGGTGACTGCCGAATAACTGTACTCATCAACCGGCAATACCCCGGCATCCAGCTGATAGCTTTGCCCGTTCCGGCTGAAGAGGAAGCTATAACTTTTTCCCGCCCTGCTTTTAAGTTCTATCCTGATATCCGGCGTGTTCACCAATTCAAGCGCCTCATTATATAGTTCCGCATTTAGTATCACATTTTCACCTTCATCAAATACATTTTTGGCGGCATAAACCCGTAGCCGCTGCCGGCTGCTGTTGGCGGTAAGGTATTGCACTCCCTGTACCATCAATTCTTCCAGGGCATTATGATTGCCGTAGGTGTTATATTCGGCCAAAGCCCAGCGCCAGATGCCTTCACCTGTTAACACGCCTATCCTTCGGCCATTTTCTTCGCTGAAGGATAACAGTGGATAGGGTGTAGGCACTGCACCTATTTTTTGCTTCAGTAATACCTGGCCGGCACCACTGCTGCTGTAATTGCCAAAAGGTGCCAGCAAAGGCGGTAACTGGCCCAGTTTTTTCCGGGTAGAATCCGATAGGGTAAACAGAGAAAACTCCGGCATCTGTTGTGCAAACACTTCCTGCATATCCTGCCTGCCCGAATTGATCTGTACTAATTTCTGTTCCGTGTTTAGCTGCGGCAGGTCGGTTTGTGCGCCGGCCATATACCAAACAGGTACCTTGCCTTTGGTGATGAAACTTTGCAAGTCGCCTGAGCCATTTTGCGCAGTTTGATAAAGAATGACCAAACTATAATCGGTCAGTTTAAGTTTGGGCAGATCGCTGAGGAGACTTGTCTTTACCTCATAATTTCTATTGCTCTCTATAGATTGCTTGATCACGCTGATATCAGGGTGCGGACTGTTATACACCAGCAATATCTTTTGACGGGCATCCAGCACATCTACATAAATGGTTTCGGTGTTATTCTGCACCGATACCTCATTTTTTACCGGGGCGATATTAATAGTAAACTTTCGTGTGCCTTTTTTATCCGCATTCAGTTTCCGTGGGATCGCTTTTCTGAAATTACCCGATGTAACCGGGCTGGTTTCTGTAAATACCTGCTTGCCATCTTCGTCTACTGTTAAACGGATATTTTCTCCCTTGGCCTGATATGCTTCGACCAAAACTTCCACCTCAAAATCGTTCCCCAGGTAAGCGGTTTTATTGTAATTGACATTGCCAATCAGCAGATCACGTTTAGCAACCGTATCTCCCAGGGCGATGGTATAAATACTGGTTTTCAGATTTTTTGCTTCATACCGCGGGTCGCTGCCCTGGTTGTATAAGCCATCGGTGGCTAACACCAATGCTCCAATGTTCTGATTCACAAAGCGTTCGTTGATTTGATGTATGGCAGATGAAATATTAGTTTGCTTACCATCAAATTTGTCAGAAAGACCATCCTTCAGATCACGACTGAAATTAAACTCGCGCACATCATACTGATCGCCTAATTGCTGTTTTAATTGAGAAAGCGCATCTGCCGGAAGAGCAGTTTTATTAAACAGTTTGATAGATTGAGAATTATCCTGTGCGATCAATATCAATGGTTTCTGCGGATTATAAGCCACCGATCTTACCAAAGGCGCTATTAATAAAAAGGAGAGAATAAATACGACAACTGCCCTGGCAGTAAACAATCCGTATCGCGCAGTTTTACCAAGACTTACCGGTTGACGGTACATTAACCAGCCATACAGTAAACCCAGCAACAGGCAAACAGGCGTCCACCATCCCGAAACTGCACCCCATGTTACTGAAAATAAAAGCTGCATGATTTTACGTTGTACGCATCACGTGGTACGTTTTACGTTAATGTGCAAAATGCAAAATTATTGTGGGATGTAGAAGATTTCTGTTGTTAAAGCTAGTATTCCTGCTTAGTAGCATATTTAATACCTTGAGACAGAAAATAGCTTTTTAACAACTCATATTTATTTTCACACTCGACTGTATATTTAATTTTTCGCGAGCTGAGATAATACTGATGGCATGTGAAACAGATAGAAATATATTGAGTCACTTTACCGGTCGAATCAATAAACAGTATTGCGTGTCTTGGTTGAAATATACACATTGAACCTGGGTCTGCCACTTCCAGTTCTCCTTTTATCCGTGGACGCTTATGTTTCATGGGCGTAAAACCAACATTGTACATAATATCGGTTAAGGAATCTATTCCTGCAGCTGACAATAATTTACCCTCTTTCACTTTTGAACTGTCAATTGAGAAATTGTTTACAGCAACCGGCCGATAAGGGATATCATCACTATTGAAAGATATCAATTTGACGGTAGTGGCAGAGTTAAACGGAAAGAATGCCCGCCTTTGCTTGGCATCATAACTGAAAGTATTAAAACACCTGTCATGCTTTTTGTCCCATGCAATTTGCTCTTTGCTTTCCGGAGGAGGAGGTCCGGGGGGTGGCAAGATCTTTTTTCGTTGCCCAAAAACTATACAAGGAATCAGGATAAAAAGTAAGGTTAGGTTTTTCATGCCATTAAGTTAGTTATTTATTCAGAATTTGACCCGAATAAATTCTTCCAAAAAAAATAGGATTTTAAGTTACTAAGCCTAAAATCCCATTTTATCAAAAATTTAAAATCCGAAATCGAAATTCCGAAATCCGAAATCTTACAGCATCCCCCCGTCAACAGGGATCACCTGCCCGGTGATATAAGAAGCCATATCAGATGCCAGGAAAACACAGGCATTGGCTACGTCCTCGGTTTCGCCGCCGCGTTTTAATGGAATAGCTGCTGCCCAGCCTTCAACTACCTTTGGATCTAACACCTCGGTCATTTCGGTTTTTATAAAACCCGGGGCAACTACGTTGGTGCGTATATTTCTTGAGCCTAATTCTTTTGCGATGGACTTGGAAAAACCAATAATACCTGCTTTTGAGGCAGCATAATTGGCCTGACCTGCATTACCCTGCACACCTACCACCGAGCTCATATTGATAAACACGCCATTGCGGTTTTTCATCATGATCTTGGAAGCTGCTTTTGTCAGGTTGAAGATCGATTTCAGGTTCACTTCAAGCACTTCGTCCCATTGCTGTTCGGTCATGCGCATCAGCAGACCGTCTTTGGTGATGCCTGCGTTGTTCACCACAATTTGCAGCGTACCGAAATCCGCCACGATATCATTCACCAGTTTTTCAGCCTCATCAAATTTGGAAGCATCAGAGCGGTAACCTTTTACCTTGGTACCAAACTTTTGCAGTTCCTGTTCCAAAGCCTGCCCTTTTTCAACAGACGATAGATAAGTAAACGCTACATTAGCGCCATGTTCAGCAAATTTCTCCGCTATTTTACGACCTATACCTTTTGATGCACCAGTGATGAGTGCGGTTTTTCCTTCTAATAATTTCATTTTTGTTCAGAATGATTTCGGGGGTCGAAGATACTTATTTAGTCCGAAAGTCGGAAAAGACTGAAAGTCCGAAAGAAACAATCACACTTTTATATCTTATTTGAATTATTGTTAATCAATAGCGTAGCTTTAGTACGTTGAATCAGATATAATAATATGAGAGAACTAGTAATTCCACCAGCGGCCTTAAAAGACAAGGATTCTTTTGAATTGCTTAGAGTTTGGGCAGCTAATAAAGAACAACATGTCACAATTCATTCTGGTCTTAATGGTAATGCGGCTGACTTTGGATTTTTATTAGCTGAGTTAGCATTGCATGGATCTAAATTATATGCTGAAAGATTTGATACAAATGAATTTGATATGTTGAAAGAAATTCTTGATGGTTTTAATAGGGAAATTATTAACGAATCGGGGGATCCAAGTGGCGGAATAGATGATTGAAGGCTATAATAGACCTAACATTATCTGATATTCTTCCTTCAACTCCATCAAACACCTCGCACACAAACACCCATCATACAACTCACTCACATATTGCGTTTCGTTGAGCGTAAGCTGTACTTTAGCGCACTGACATTTAGTGAATGAATTGGCTTTACATTCAAATGCCGATTGGCAGCGCTCACAACGGACGATCTCGTGTTTGTTCATTTTTGGTTCATAGATCATAGTTGATAGTTCATGGCCAGTTAAATAAATCTATGAACCATGAACTATTAACTATAAGCTGTTTACGCTGAGCACGTCACACATCCCTCTTCCATCGAGCAGCTTGGGCCGGCTGGGATCTCATCCGCTACTTGTTCTACATGATCAGGAATTACAGGCTCCATATTTTTGCCACCCTGATTCTCTACTGTAAACTTAACTGCTTGCGATGCCGCCTGTGTGCGCAGGTAATACATGCCTGTTTTTAGGCCTTTTTTCCAGGCGTAAAAATGCATAGAAGTCAGTTTAGACGCATTAGGTTGATTGATAAACAGGTTGAGCGATTGCGACTGGCAGATATAGGCACCCCTGTCGGCAGCCATATCAATGATGTTGCGCATCTTGATCTCCCATACAGTTTTATACAGATCCTTCAATTCCTGCGGTATCTCGGCGATATCCTGTATCGAACCATTGGCTGTAATTATCTTATCCTTCATCGCAGTATTCCATAAGCCACGGTTTACCAAATCGCGCAATAAGAATTTGTTTACAATAATAAACTCCCCGCTCAACACCCGGCGGGTGTAAATATTAGATGTATATGGCTCAAAGCATTCGTTATTTCCCAATATTTGCGAGGTTGATGCCGTAGGCATTGGCGCAACCAATAGCGAATTACGTACACCATGGTTCATGACATCTAAACGCAAGTTTTCCCAATCCCACCTGCCGCTGTCTGGTTTTACGTCCCAAAGATCAAACTGGAACTTTCCTTTTGATAGCGGTGAGCCTTTAAAGGTTTCATAAGCGCCTTCTTTGATCGCCAGGTCTTTTGAGGCAGTCATGGCAGCAAAGTAGACGGTCTCGAATATCTCTTTATTCAGCTGTTTGGCTTCTTCGCTTTCAAATGGTAAACGCAGGAGTATAAAGGCATCGGCTAATCCCTGCACACCCAAACCAATAGGGCGATGGCGTAGGTTGGAATAACGCGCTTCTTCAACCGGGTAATAATTATTATCGATGATCCTGTTCAGGTTGAGGGTAACCTGATAAGTTACCTCATATAGTTTTTGATGATCAAACACACCGTTGATCACATACCTTGGCAAAGCCAGGGAAGCCAGGTTACAAACTGCCACTTCCTTATCCGAGGTATATTCCATAATCTCGGTACACAGGTTAGAGCTTTTGATAGTACCCAAATTCTGCTGGTTCGATTTGCTGTTGGCTGCATCTTTGTATAATAGGTAAGGCGTACCGGTTTCCACTTGTGCATCCAGTACTGCAAACCACAGGTCCTGTGCTTTTACCGTTTTACGGGCGCGACCCTCGCTTTCGTATTTTGTATACAATGCCTCAAACTCCGCTCCGAAACAATCGGCTAAACCCGGGGCCTCATGCGGGCAGAACAGGCTCCAGTCTTCATTAGCCTCAACCCTTTTCATAAACAGGTCTGATACCCAAAGCGCATAGAACAAGTCGCGGGCACGCATTTCTTCTTTACCGTGATTTTTACGCAAATCTAAGAAGTCGAAGATATCAGCATGCCATGGCTCTAAATAAATGGCAAAGGCCCCCTTACGCTTACCGCCACCCTGATCAACATAACGTGCGGTATCATTAAACACTTTCAGCATGGGAATGATACCATTGCTGGTGCCATTGGTGCCGCCGATGTAAGAACCGGTCGCCCTGATGTTGTGGATGCTTAAACCAATACCGCCTGCACTTTGCGATATCTTGGCAGTTTGTTTCAGGGTATCATAAATGCCGTCAATACTGTCATCTTTCATTGTCAGCAAAAAGCATGATGACATTTGCGGTTTTGGTGTACCAGCATTAAATAAGGTTGGCGTAGCATGGGTAAACCAGCGTTCGCTCATCAGGTTATAGGTTTTGATCACGCTGTCGATATCATCCTTATGAATACCTACCGATACCCGCATAAACAAATGCTGCGGGCGCTCGGCTATTTTGCCGTCGATCTTCAACAGGTACGATTTTTCCAGTGTTTTAAAGCCAAAGTAATCGAAACCAAAATCACGGTCGTAGATGATTGTACTATCAAGCACTTCAGCGTTTTGCTCTATCACTTCCCAAACATCATCTGCCAGCAGGGAAGCATTTTTCCCGGTCTTTGCATCTACATAGCCATGCAAATGACGCATAGTTTCTGAGAAGGACTTGATGGTATTTTTATGCAGGTTGGATACCGCGATCCTTGATGCCAACAAAGCATAGTCAGGGTGTTTAGTGGTTAGCGATGCCGCTGTTTCTGCTGCCAGGTTATCCAGCTCAGAGGTAGTCACCCCATCATACAAACCCTCAATTACTTTCTTGGCCACATCTATCGGGTCGACCAGTGCAGGGTTTAAACTATAGCACAGCTTTTCTATGCGTGCGGTTATTTTATCGAATTTTACGGTTTCTTTTTTACCGTCTCTTTTTATTACGAACATGGTTGTTGGAGATTAGAGTTAGAGATCAGAGATTAGTTAGAAGTCCTCATCGAGGGTAAACGCTTTTGTTTCAGTAGCTGTGCTTAACACACCACTTTTCTGATAATCACCAACCCGCTTTTCAAAGAAATTGGTTTTACCTTGCAGGGATATCATCTCCATAAAGTCAAATGGGTTAGCGGTATTGTATACGCGGTCGTAGCCTAATTCTACCAACCAGCGGTCGGCGACGAACTCGATATACTGACTCATCAGTTTGGCATTCATACCGATCAGGTTCACAGGTAGTGCATCAGTCACAAATTCCTTCTCGATCTCAACAGCATCTGTAATAATTTTTGTGGCTTCCTGTTTGGATAGTTTTTCGCTCAGCATGCTGTAAAGCAAGCAGGCAAATTCACAATGCATACCTTCGTCGCGGGAAATGAGCTCATTACTGAATGTCAGGCCCGGCATTAAACCGCGCTTTTTGAGCCAGAAAATAGAGCAGAAACTACCGGAGAAAAATATACCTTCTACTGCTGCAAAAGCCACCAAACGCTCGGCAAAATTGCCGTTGTTTATCCATTTCAATGCCCACTCAGCTTTTTTCTGAACTGCCGGAACGGTTTCTATCGCATGAAACAAACGATCTTTTTCGGCAGGATCTTTTACATAAGTATCTATCAGCAAAGCATAGGTTTCTGAATGAATATTCTCCATCATGATCTGGAAACCGTAAAAACATCGCGCCTCGGGTACCTGCACCTCGCTCATGAAATTTACGGCGAGGTTCTCGTTCACAATGCCGTCGCTGGCTGCAAAAAACGCGAGGATGTGCGATATAAAATGTCTTTCGCCATCGTTCAGGTTTTCCCAGTGTTTCATATCGTCCGACAGGTCGATCTCTTCGGCGGTCCAGAAACTGGCCTCATGTTTTTTGTACATCTCCCAGATGCGGGGATAGTTGATGGGGAGGATAACAAACCGGTCCTTGTTCTCCCTCAGTAATACTTCATTTTCCTGTTTCATGCTTCGTC
>JBEHXM010000054.1:0-30571 GCA_048498695.1 Bacteroidota bacterium | reverse complement strand
ACTACTTAATCACCTCCCCGCCGTCACCAGCGAATCTATCCTCGCCCCCATCTGCCCCGACTTCCGCATGGCACTATCCAGCGGCAAGCCTACTGGCAGACCCGGTCGCTTGTGTTTAGTGGCCGATAGCCAGGCATCGCGCAGCATGTTTTGCCTGTCGGTAACCAGCTTTAATATGGCAGCTCCATTTTTATTAGCCGCGAGGCTTTTCTCCGCCCCGGTAAATGCCGAAACGGTGTCGCCGCACAAATAAATCAGTATCTCCCGCGCCATGATCCAGTGACCCAGTTCGCCGGGATGCACGCCGTCACTTGTTAACGCAAATCCATCCAGGTGGAACTGCGCATCCACTTTGCGGTGCGCATCCAGGTATTTCTTCATGGGTGTGTGCACATCAATCACCTCCCAATGCTGCACCCGGCGCTGCGCCATCAGCCATTTGGCATACGCATCAAGCACGGCAGCATAACCCGCCGACCCGCCCTTTAGCTCATCAAAAACCGGTGGGGTAATGTGAATGATCTGCGCGCCGCTTTTAACCACTTCCGCATGCAGCCAGTTGATACCGTCCCTGAACTTGCGGAAACGGCCCGTATCCAGCGGCAGGTAAATACCGTCGTTCATGCCGTAGCAGGCAAACACCAGGTCGGGGTGGGTTTGAGTGAGCACCCGCTGCAAACGCTCATGCAGATCAGGTCGCGGAAAGGCCCCGCCCGCATGCCCCGGCTCCGACAGTCCCGACACGGTTTCGCTGGGCAGCCCCACGTTGATAAAATCAAAATGACGACCAGGGTAAGCTACCGTCAGGTAAGCGATCACATCGTTCACATAATTGGCCTGCCAGGTAATGCTGTTCCCCAGAAAAACAATGCGCTTCACCTGCGGGCCTATCCTTTGCGCATCGACTGCCGAAGCCGTCAAAACCAGCGCAATCATCAAAACACCATAAAGCCCGTAACGGAGAAATAATTTCATCAGTTGCTGATATGCAGTAAATGTAGCTTTTTCCGTGCATTGTCAGGGTAGATGATTTGGATTGGAGAATAGCAACATAGGCACAAGTTAATCCGGCACACAGCCTGCCCTTAAACTTGCGTCAGCGTTGGAGACAAACAAACTCACCATGTCATTTCGAACGAGCAGCAAGGACAAGTGTAGAGGAGCGAGGAGAAATCTTATACATCATGCAAAGTTCGCTATGCCTGTTGTATAAGATCTCTCACTGCGCCTGCCTACGCGCAGGCAGGTTTCAAGATGACACACCGGAAGAAATTTTCCTTCGTCCAATCTTGCACTCCAACCGGCCGACGCCACGCGCCATCCCCGCCTACCCAATCTTCCCATTCACAATCCCAATGATCTCGGTTTCCAGATCAGTGGCCATTTGGCTTATTGCTTCGGCTTCGTTCAGCAGTTCCTGTATGCCGGCTTTGTCGTTGTAGCCCTGGGCGTTTATCTTTACATTCAGGTGCGCACCTAACACGGCGGTGCGGGCGCATAGTACCGCTACCCCGGCGTCGGTTACCGAGTTAGGGTTGCCGGTTTCGGCCATGGCTTTGATCACTTCCATGCTCTGGTAAGCGGCCTTCATCACCGCAAAGGGTACTTCGATGGCGTATTTGGTAGCCTCTTGTATGGCCTGCGTTCTGGCGGCTTTTTCCTCATCATTAGCTTTGGGCAGGTTAAAGGCTTCCATGATCTGGTTAAACGCCGCCGTATCCCGGTCGACCAGCTGCAGCAATTCATTTTTGTAATGCTGCCCGCGCTCGGCCCAGCCGCTAAACTCTTCCCAACGATCATCCCAACCCTTTTTATGCGACGACAAATTGGCCACCATACTACCCAGCGACGCACCCAGCACACCCACATAGGCCGAGATGGAGCCACCACCCGGTGCGGGGCTTTCGCTGGCGGTTTCGTCGGCAAAATCACCCAGGGTCATGCCTATTAGTTTACTATCGGCCTTATCTTTTAATAAATATTCAATGATCCTTTCCTCCGGCTTAAAGGGCGACAATTCATCCAGCCCCATCGACTTGATGGCTATCCGCACCAGTTCTTCTTCGCTTACCCCGGTGGAGCGCTGCTGTTTGGCCAGGAAATATTTACCGGCATCCAGCATGGACTTCAGGGGGATCAAACCCACCAGTTCACTGCCAGTCACCCGGATACCACGCTCGATGGCTTTCACGCACACTTCGTCAAAGGCCTTATGCAGCGGGGTTATTTCGATATTGGTCAGGTTCATAGAGATCTGCGCAATGCCATACTCCTCGATATACCATCCTATGGCTTTTACCGATTTTAACGAGCCGGGGATAGTGCGCGGCTTGCCGTTTTCGTCATTAATAATTTTGCCATTGATAGGGTCGCCCTCGCGCATCACGCGGCCAGCCTCGCGCACATCAAAGGCAATAGAATTTGCACGGCGTGTAGAAGTTGTATTCAGGTTGACATTATACGCGATCAAAAAATCGCGCGCACCAATTACCGTAGCCCCGCGTTTGGCATCAAACTCCGCCGGACCGAAATCGGGCTTCCACTCCGGCTGTTTGATCTTCTTAAAAAATCCCTCGTACTCTCCCGCCCTGATGATGGAAAGGTTACTCCGCTTTTTATCGGGCTGGGCATATTCATACAAATAAGCCGGTATCTTCAATTCTTTACCTACCCTTTCCGCCAACCGCTTTGCGTATTCCGCCGTTTCTTCCATGCTGATGTTGCTGATGGGTATCAGCGGGCAAACATCCGTAGCGCCCATGCGCGGGTGCTCACCGGTATGTTTGCTCATATCAATTAGCTCGCCGGCTTTTTTGATGGCCAGGAATGCCGCCTCGATCACTTTCGCAGGTTCACCCACAAAAGTAACCACGGTGCGGTTGGTAGCCTTGCCGGGGTCTACATTCAGCAGCCTTACACCCTCTACCGATTCTACTTCATCAGTGATCTGCCTGATAATATTCAGATCGCGGCCTTCGCTAAAATTGGGAACACATTCGATTAGTTTATTGGTCATTGGTCAATTGTCATTAGTCATGTTAGATTAGTTATTTACAATAATTAATCAACGGATCACAAAAATCATTCAAAAATCAACGGTTCAGACTTTTTCCACACCTTCCCCGGTTTCAATTTCCCTTGATGGTATAATATCTCGCGATAGTCATTAGTTGGATATGCCTGCATATCGCCAAGCTTACCCGTTTCCAGTGATCCGCGATCGTGTAAATTTAGTGCTTTGGCAGCTCTGTAGGTTAATGCGGCAAAAGTTTCGGCAGTGGTTAGTTTCTCATAGGCGCTGAGTATGGATGCCTGCATCAGCAGATCGCCCATGGGTGCCGAGCCGGGGTTCCAGTCGCTGGCAATAGCCAGGCACGCCCCTGCACGCAATAGTTCGCGCGCAGGGGCAAAACCTATACCCAAACCTAAGGATGCGCCCGGCAAAGCAACTGCAACCGTTTCCGATGCAGCCAATCCTTTAATTTCTTTTTCTCCGCTGGCTTCTAAGTGATCGGCAGATACCGCACCTACGTTAACCGCTACCTCGCTGCCGCCAATGGTAAACTGGTCGGCATGCACGGTTACATCGAAACCCATTTGTTTTGATACCCGCAGGTAGCAGGTGGCATTTGTCGTATTAAAAGCACTCTCTTCAATAAATATATCAACCCGGTTTGCCAGGTTTTCTTTCTGAATTTTCGGGAGCAGGTTGTTCAGCACATGCTCCAGGTATTCTGATGCCGGACCGTAAAAATCCTTCGGCACCATGTGCGCAGCAAGGCAGGTCGGCACCAGATCAATTTTACTATTTTCAGCAGCCAGCTTTATAGCATACAATTGTTTTAACTCTTCTTCAATCTTAAGCCCGTAACCGCTCTTTATCTCGATAGTGGTTACGCCATTCATGGCATGGCGGTTTACCCTCTGCAATAATAAATCGGCCAATTGCTGTTTATCCGCCTGCCGGGTCTGTGTTACCGAATCCCAGATACCACCGCCTGCTTTAGCAATTTCCAAATAACTTTTACCGGCGATACGCAGGGCATAATCTTTGGCCCGGTCACCCGCAAAACACAGGTGCGTATGGCAATCCACAAAGCCGGGCAGCAAGACGTTATCGCCTGTAACTTCTTCTATTTTTGCTTCGCGATGAGCATTTCTCAGTTTTTCAAAATCACCGGTTTCAACTATCAATGCATCCTCAACCAATACACCGCCATTGTGGATAACGTGCAAAGCATCATCCGCGATGGAACCCTTCATGGGTAATCCCGATAAAGGCAATAGTTGCGTAAATGGACCGATGAGTTTCATACTCTTTTCTTAATCGTCATTGCGAGGAACGAAGCAACCTCCGAACTATGCAGATCATGGAGAATCAATTTGTTAAGGAACGTCCGGCTCAAAATTCATACTCCATTGAATGTCCTATGTAGAGATTGCTTCGTTCCTCGCAATGACGATTCTAATTTATTATTCTATATCTTCAACCCAAACTTCTCCGCTGTTTCTTCAGCCTTCTCATATCCCGCATCGGTATGACGGAAAATCCCCATCGCCGGGTCGTTGTATAAAACTCGTTTCAAACATTTGGCTGCTCGTTCCGTGCCATCCGCTACCACCACCATACCAGCATGCTGTGAGTAACCCATACCTACCCCACCACCATGATGGAAAGACACCCACGTAGCACCTCCTGATGTATTGGCCATCAAATTCAGCAGCGGCCAGTCGGACACAGCATCAGAACCATCCTTCATGGATTCTGTTTCCCGATTGGGTGATGCTACTGAGCCGCAATCCAAATGGTCGCGACCGATAACAATGGGCCCTTTTACCTTACCGCTTGCTACCAGCTCGTTAAATATCAGGCCTGCCTTTTCCCGTTCGCCCATGCCCAGCCAGCAAATGCGTGCCGGTAATCCCTGGAAAGATATTTGCCCCCTTGCTTTTTGCAGCCAGTTGAGGAGATGATGATTTTCGGGAAAGGCTTCAGCCAATGCCCGGTCGGTAGTATAAATATCTTCCGGATCACCAGATAAGGCTACCCACCTGAACGGCCCCTTTCCCTCGCAAAAAAGCGGACGGATATACTCCGGTGTAAAGCCGGGGAAATTAAAGGCATCCGGCTCACCGCCTTGTTTGGCGAACTCGCGCAGGTTGTTACCGTAATCAAAGGTGATGGCACCTTGCTCCTGCAGATCGAGCATAAAACCTACGTGGCGCGCCATGCTTTTCAACGACAGGCGTTTGTATTCTTCCGGGTCGCTTTTCCGCAATACGGCAGCCAGTGTTAAGGATAAGCCATTGGGAACATAGCCGTTAATAGGGTCATGTGCCGAGGTTTGGTCGGTTAGCATATCCGGAATGATGTTATCTTTCAGCAAACGTTCCAGCAGATCGCCTGCATCACTTACTAAACCAACGGAAAGCTCTTCACCATTCTGCATCGCGTCTTTTACCCAGGCAATAGCTTCCTCGTAGGAGTGCGTCATCCGGTCGATATATTGGGTATCTACCCGTTTCTGTATTCTTGATTCATCTACATCAGCCCCTAAAAACACCCCGCCTGCCATGGTAGCAGCCAATGGCTGAGCGCCACCCATGCCGCCAAGACCGGCGCTTACGATCAGCTTGCCTTTCAGGTCGTTATTAAAATGCTGACGGCCGCATTCCACAAAAGTCTCATAAGTACCCTGCAATATGCCCTGTGTGCCGATGTATATCCAGCTGCCTGCGGTCATCTGCCCGAACATCATCAGGCCTTTGGCGCGCAGGTCGTTAAAATGTTCCCACGTGGCCCATGCGGGAACGAGGTTGCTATTGGCTAATAATACCCTTGGTGCTTCGGGATGACTCCGGATAATACCCACCGGCTTACCTGACTGGATCAGTAAGGAATGATTTTCATCCAGCTCCAGCAATAACTCAATAATACGCCGCAGCGATTCCTGGTTACGCGCAGCCTGGCCTATACCACCGTAAACTACCAGTTCATCCGGATTTTCGGCCACCTGCCCATCCAGATTGTTCAGCAACATCCGTAAGGGAGCTTCAGTCTGCCAGCTTTTAGCGTGCAGTTGCATCCCTCTTGGTGCTTTATAAACAGGGTGGTTGGCGTAGGTTTTAATAAATTCCGAAGTCGTCATCGTTATCCAGTTTTATATTGTTCTTAGCGGCTGTGCCATCGGCCATTGCTAACAGCGAGCCATCCTTAATTATGGTATGCAGTTGTTTGATATCCTCCGCAAAAATGCGGTCGTCATTAATAAAAGGAACATGCCCGCGCACGTAGTTGTGACAGGCTTCCAATATTGGGGTCGATTTTAACGGCCGCCTGAAATCCATCGCCTGGGCGGCATAAAGCAATTCAATAGCTTGTATATATTCGAGGTTATCCAATACGGTATGCAGTTTGCGGCCGCTGATAGAACCCATGGATACATGATCCTCCTGCCCTAATGAAGTTGGCACACTATCGGCACTTGCCGGGAAACACAGGGTTTTATTTTCGGTCACCAAAGCAGCCGTGGTATATTGTGGTATCATCAGGCCGGAGTTGAGACCAGCATCGGGGGTTAATAACTTGGGTAATCCGTACCTGCCCTCGCTCATCAGGTAGCAGCGACGGTCGGCAATATTGCCTGTTTCCGCAGCCGCCACAGTAGCGTAATCCAATGGCAATGCCAATGGCTGACCGTGGAAATTACCTCCGCTGATGGTATCGTCAGCATTAAAAATAATGGGATTATCGGTAACCGAATTCAGTTCGATCTCCGTCAATTCTTTTAAATGCAACCAGGCATTACGCGATGCGCCGTGTACCTGCGGCATACAACGTAATGAGTATGGGTCCTGCACCCGGTCGCAATTAACGTGCGAGTTTAATATCTCCGAATGTTCCAGCATAGTAAACAAGCGGTGCGCTACCAATTTGTTCCCTTTAAACGGCCGGATATTATGCAAACGCGGGTCAAATGGCCTTGCCGAACCCATCAGCCCCTCTAATGACATGGCACCTACCAGGTCGGCAGTTTGCAGGGCATTGTGTAAGCGCTGCACTGCTTTTATGGCGAATGAAAGAATAAATTGTGTGCCGTTAATTAAAGCCAAACCTTCCTTGGGACCAAGTATCACAGGTTCCAGTCCATGCGCCTTTAACATTTTTGCGGCAGGTATTATTTTGCCATTTTCTTCCACTTCACCAAAACCGATCAGCGGTAAAAATAAATGTGCCAATGGTGCCAAATCGCCCGAGGCTCCAACCGAACCTTTTTCGGGAACGACAGGAATAATATCATTGTCGATATGCCAGATGATACGGTCTAAGGTGACAGGTGATATCCCTGAATATCCTTGTGCCAAAGCATGCGCTTTGGTGATGAGCATCATCTTGGCTATTTCTGTGGGGATCGGTTTGCCCACCCCTACGCTATGGCTTTTTAATAAGTTATATTGTAAAGTACAGGTATCCTTTTCAGGAATATGCGTATTGCATAGCGGTCCAAAGCCGGTATTGATACCATATACCGGTAGTTCACGCTCCACTATTTTTTCAACCTCCAGCCATGATAAACGGATGTTAGCTTTTGCTGCTGAACCAATAACACCCTTTACCTTACCCGAAGCAATATCCAGGCAGGTGCCTATAGATAAGTGGCCTGTGCCATAATTAAAGGTCTTATCCATGCTGAACAGGTTTTATAGCCGATAGTTTTTCGCCGATCTTTTCCGACAGGCTAACCGAACGGAACTCATTTTCCAAAGCTGTTATCGCTAATAAAAGATGTTGTGATTCCGGGTCGGCAGTCACCAGGTCTTCCATTGCCAGGCTTAAAGCATCCCATACAGGCATTATTCGTTTTAATAAGGCATGCCCTGCTTTGGTCAATTGCACCAATTGCCTGCGGCCATCCACTGCTGAGGTGGTGGTCTTTAACAATTTCTTGCTTTTCAGATTGGTCACCAACTGGCTTGCCGCCGGATGGGATACGCCGGTAGTATCACTCAGATCTTTAATAGATATCGATTCGTTTTTTGATAACAGGTAAAATACCGGGAACCAACTGGCATCAAAATCAATGCCTGCGGCCTGGTAGGTCTTATTTATTTCGGATAAAAAAGCTTCGCTCAACCGCCTTAAACGGCTTCCTAAAACAAGGTAACCAAGGCTTTCATAAAAATTCATTATGCAATTTATATAAGTACTTATACAAATGCAAATCTGATAAAAAAATTAATCAAGAATTAAATAGTTGTAATTGTAAACTAAATTTGGAATTCAAATATAAATCACTAATTTCGAGTTACTTATTGATTACAATTTAATGTTATCACTTCCCCTAAATTAGTGAGAAAGCTATTACCACAATAGGCATTTAGCGGAATTTTTATTGCTACCGGTTTTAATTTCTGGACTTTAAATTTTTAGCATATGCAAAAACACATGCCTGGCAAATCAGCCGCTCTGGCTTTGATTTTAACCTTGATCTTCTTTGCCTCATTAGAACTTTACCTGCGCCATAAAGGTGCAGTCAAAGATTATGACGACAGCCCCGAACTATGGGCGCATAGCCGCGACATGGTTTACGAGCCGTCCGACAAAGCAACGGTATTCACCGGTTCATCGCGCATCAAGTATGATCTTGACATTCCTACCTGGGAAAAACTTGCCGGCACGCATGCGGTGCAATTGGCCATGGTGGCATCCTCGCCCCGCCTTTTTTTAACTGATTTGGCTAATGATCCCAAATTTAAAGGCAAACTGATCGTAGATGTTACGGAAGTGCTCTTCTTCAGTCATCGCGGCACTGATTATCCTATGGCTTTTACATCTTATTATAAAAAACGAACTCCTGCACAAAAAGTAAGCTTTATGCTTGACAAGCCTTTTGAAGCAAATCTGGTATTCCTGAACGAAGGCCATTATGCTATCAATGCTTTGTTAGGACGGTTGCACGTTGCCGACAGGCCGGGTATTTATCCTTTCCTGGATTTTCCTTCGGGCTTTGACCCGGTGATGTATGACAGGCAAAATAAAATGACCCCGGAGTTTATTGCAGACACCAATCAGCATAACCAGGTAAAAGCAATATGGGGCCTGTTAAAAAATGACCCTACCCCACCTATGAGCGGAAAAGACCTTGATTCCACAATGCTGTCTGTAAAAAGAGATGTAGATAAGATCAGGGCCCGGGGCGGTGATGTGATATTTACCCGTACCCCTTCAAACGGCTTCTTTTGGATGGCCGAACAGCACCTGTTCCCCCGGAAAGCTTACTGGGACAGGCTGCTTGCTGAAACAGGATGCAAGGGTATCTATTTTGGCGATTATCCCGAACTGGCAAAATTGCAATGCCCGGAATTCTCACATCTAACACCAAGTGATGCTGTTATCTACACTACTAACCTGGTGAGTATACTCGAAAAGGAAAAAGGATGGAGCTTTAATAAGGTCCAGTAATATATTATTAACCTAATTGATCTTTAAACTTAGTACGTCATGGTTTTTAACTCATATACCTTCATCGCATTTTTTGCCATTATGCTGCTTTTGCATAACCTGCCCATATCATGGAAGGCAAAAAAGGTCAACCTGCTGATTGCAAGCTATATATTTTACGCTGCCTGGAACCCGCCGTTCATCCTGCTGCTATGGTTGTCAACCGTAGTCGATTTTTTTGTGGGACGGGCCTTATATACACAACCCAATAAACACAAACGCAGGCTGCTGCTGGTGCTAAGCCTTATAGGCAACCTGGGTATGCTGTGCTTTTTTAAATACGGCGGCTTTATATTAGAGAACTTTGTAGAGCTCAGCAACCTGGTGGGCATCGATTTTCACCCAGCAAAACCAAATATCATATTACCGGCCGGTATCTCTTTTTACACCTTCACCACGCTTTGCTATACTATTGATATGTATAAGAAAAAGAGCGAACCGGTAAAATCCATGCTCGATTTCTCCTTATTCGTTACCTTCTTCCCCCACTTGGTTGCCGGGCCTATCGTTCGCCCGCCGCAATTGGTACCACAGTTTGAAACACCGCGGAAAGCCAGCCGTCAGCAATTAATGGATGGTTTGCTATTGTTGACCCTTGGTTTGTTTATGAAGGTGGTATGTGCTGATACCCTGCTCTCGGGCTCGGCTGATACAGTGTTTAGCACACCCGGCGGAATGGGTCCGCTGGATGCATGGACGGGCGTACTTGCTTTTTCAGGACAGATATTTTTTGACTTTGCGGGATATTCAACTTCGGCTATTGGCGTGGCTATGTGCCTGGGCTTTGTACTGCCTCAAAATTTCTTTTACCCTTATGCTGCCATTGGTTTTTCCGATTTCTGGCGCAGGTGGCACATCACCCTGTCGTCATGGCTGCGCGATTACCTGTATATCCCATTGGGCGGTAACCGCGAAGGTAAATTCAAAACCTACCGGAATATCATGCTCACCATGCTGATCGGCGGCCTGTGGCATGGCGCCAGCTGGACCTTCGTAGCCTGGGGCGGTTTACATGGTGTATACCTTTGGGTTGAAAAAGCCATAAGGGACAGCCGGGCAAAAATATCAGACGCGCCAACGCCAGATGACGGCACACCTGTACCTGTTATTGCTACCGCCTCTATGGGGCCAAGCCTCACGGGCAAACGTCCGGCTGGTTTCCTTTATGCATTGCTAACCTTCCTTTTAATATGCGTTACCTGGGTGTTTTTTCGGTCGACTACTTTTGGCGGGGCATGGACATTATTACGCTCCATGTCAGGGCAAATGCCTCCGTCAGGTCCGCCTTTGCTGGCAACCGTAGATATCATCAAAGTAATGGTAGTTATCGGGCTGATGCTGATCTTTCACTGGACAATGCGCAATACCAGCGTATTAAAAACAACGGCTAAACTGCCGTGGTGGGTAACAGGCATAGCCTGGTCGGTACTTTTAATACTGATTATTTTGAGCCAGGGTACTAGCAAGGCATTTATTTACTTCCAGTTCTGATACGATTTATCGATTAAAGGATTTTCCAGAGATATCTTTTTAATAAAATCCTTTAATCTTTTGCACCAAGCTAAATTAAAGCCAGGGATTTGCGTTTAAATGTTGGGGGTATAATTTGAGGCTAAAGCCATTTAAAGTCCCAAATTTAGCCGTTGGCTAAAGCCAAACGGCTATGAAGATAAAATAAGTTAAAAGTAACTATTTTATTGCCGTCCCATTTATGGGGCGGATAAGATAATCGCAGAAATTGGCTTCAGCCAAAAAATCAACGACAAGGTGATTCTATATTACTGCTTCTTCCGCACATAAGTAAAATCATACGAAACAGTGACGGTTTTACCGTCATCGTTATTTACATCCTGGTACTGGCGCACGGTGTCCTTATCAATATTATAAAATTTAAAATTGCCGGTTATTTTTTGCCCGTTAGCATTGGTTGATTCGTAGGTAAAATGCATCGCGTTATCTTTGTACTCACCGTTTAAATAGCGTTGTGGGCCGCCTCCGGAGCCTATCCAGTCCTGCTCCCATTTACCTGTTGCCGGGTTATAATAATTAATGCTTTTGCCGGTTTGTGCCTGTGTCGATGTCCAGTTCTCCAGTATAGCGCATTCTCCGGCTATGCTTTGCACAATGCTATGCCCAACCAAAAATTTGCTCCCGGTTTGATAAACATCCCAATCGCCAACCCAAAAATCAAACTCATGCGCATGAGGCTCTGCAGCACAGGGGTATACTGATTCATAAACTTTCTTTTTAATATCAGCATAATTGGCTGCCTGCCGTACATTTTTAAAATCGGCCAGTGTGTCCAGGTCGGGTTGTATATTGTAGCCGGTAGCACCTATTTTAACCAGCCACCCGGCAGCTTCGTTGGTCTTATTCATAAGCGAATAGATCCTTGCTGTACGGGAAAAGATCGCTCTTTAGGGGTGGAGATGGTTTATTGGCGAGTGATTTTTGATAATCTTTTAAAGCTTCCTCATACAAGCCCAGGTTTTGATTGCTGTAACCCATCCGGTTCCAGGCAATGGCGTTGGTTGAGGTATCCTTCAGGTAATGCTGGTAATGTTCCCTGGCCGATTTCCATTGTTTCATGGTGTACAATGAATCGGCGATCTGCAGATCAGATCTTCCTTGCTGGGCCAAAGCATTCATGCAAAATGCCAGGCCGATCAGTACCATGAGTATGGTTTTCTTCATGACTTTACCAATTAGGGTTAAACTTCATCCAATAAATATCGTCCCATCCATTGCCGGGACTGCTCAATAATTCTTTTAGCTTTTGATAATCTTTTTCTTTCCCGTCTTTAAATTCTTTAGCCAGGCGATTGCTTGTGAATACAAAATATTTTTTATCCCAGGTTACATAGGGACAATAGTCAATCGCTGTGGAGTTAACAGGCGATGGCAGATGTTTGACGGGCATCCAATTGCCTTTGTCATCCTTGCGGCTCATATACAGATCGCCGCCACCCATGCCATCGGGTCTGCCATAGGATGAAAACAGGATAAATTGCTCGTCTGGGTCCACAAAAGCATTAAACTCATCCTCTTTGGTATTGATGTCCTCGGGCAATATTTCAGGTTTACTATATCCTGTACCAGTCCATTTGCAAACTACAATATCCTCGCTGCCCTTTCCACCAGGTATCTCTGCAGTAAAATATAAATTCCCGCTTTTGGTGATGGACGGATAAAATTCATTTTTGTCCGAATTGACCGTTGTTCCTAAGTTTTCCGGCACACCCCATTTTCCATCGGCAAGTCGTTTTACTTTCCAGATGTCAAAATCCTTGTTTTTTTCACCCGTAACGGGGCGGTCTGATGAAAAATAGATAGTTTGACCATCAGGAGAGAAAGTGGCTTCCAGGTCGCGGTACTTACCTGAAAAGGGAGCTACTTCAGGATCAGCCCATTTGCCATCCTTTTTAACCAGGTGTAAAATGGTGCTGCTTACAAAGCGGGGTTGCTGCAGGGTGAAGAATATCTCATCGCCTTTTGGTGATATAGTAAAATCACGATTGCTTAAACCATCAGATAATATGCCTGGTGCGAAAAGCTGCGGGGTATCAGCGGGGAGCTGTGCACCGGGATAAGTTACCTGTGCCGCAGCTCCGCTGAAAATCAATGTAAAGACAATTAAATTAACTGATCTTATTATTTGCATTTACTATTGACAGGAAAAGACCGTAACTGCTTTTAATATCCTGATGATCACGTATGTTCGTTCTGTCCGGCAGCGGTTACTGGTCAGTTCAAATATAAGCACAGGCATTAGCCCGGCGTTCCCCCCATTGGGGTGATTTATTGATTATTTTTATAAGGAAAGGGAAATTATAAAATGCCGGTATGATTAAGCGTCCAGGTGTTCGCGGTTGGATTCATCCGTATCGAGCGGACCAAATAATCTTTGAAGCTTCCTGATCTGGCGCTGACGGTTAAAAAACTCGTCCATCAGGTAAGCCGGTATAAAGCCGCCTAGCCAGAATGCCGCCACAAATAAATTTGACATACCCTGATACAGGAAGAATGCAGCAAGCGCAAAGAATATGAAACCAAACAGGGAATAATAGTTTGCCTGCTTGATCTTTAGTTTATATCCTTTTTCCTTGAAACTTTGCCTGAACGGAAAGGTAAGGAGGGGTATAAAAATAAAATAGAACAGGTTTTTTTGTGGGAATTCAAGGTCGTGCGAGATGTTTTTCCTGATATAATTATTCAGTTTTTCTATCTGCTTGAATTTGTAGTTTTTGATCTCTTCCTCTGATATTTTCCTGCTGGCCAGTTCTTCAAAGGCAACCGATACCGCAAGTTCCGAGTAGCCGAATTTATTATCAATGATCTCCATTAATTTCTCCGTAGGGAGCATTGCATAAGTGCCCTTAAGTTCGTCTTTTGACACCATTAATTCAGGTAAGTTGGAAGTTAAATGTCGGTATAACATCAAATGTACGGTTTAGCCCGTCACAATCCTAATTTATGTTAATAATGTAACAAGCCTGTTACATTACTTGGTTAACATAAGAAATTAACATTCTGTTAGTTATGAAGGTGTGAATTATCCTTCGAGGGTTTGCTGGCTATAGTGGTTACTACACCTGATGAAGTAATTTTCCTGATCAGGTTATTGTTTTCATCGGCCACATACAAATTACCGGCAGCGTCAATGGCAATACCCGCCGGGGTATTAAAACTGGCGGCGGTACCTGTAGCGTCACCGGCACCTTTAGCGCCACTTCCAGCATAAGTACTTACTGCTCCCGCAGGAGTTATTTTCCTGATCAGGTTGTTCCCGGAGTCTGATACATATACATTCCCTGCTGCATCAACAGCGATGCCGAAAGGTGATTTAAAGCTTGCTGCAGTACCTGTCCCATTATCTGACCCTGTCATACCGCTGCCTGCAAAAGTACTTACTACACCTACAGGGGTAATCTTCCGGATCAAATTATTGCCATTATCAACTACATAGACATTCCCTCCCGCATCAAGCGCCAGTCCTTCGGGCGAATTAAATGTAGCGGATTTACCTGCACCATTATCAGCGCCCGGATCGGTGGTGCCCGCCAAAGTGCTTACCACACCTGCCGGGCTTATTTTCCTGATCAGGTTATTGCCGTAATCAGCCACATATACGTTACCGGTTTTATCAAGTGCCACACCCATCGGCGAATTAAAAGTAGCCGTGTCGGTGCCATCGGCAAAACCGGCCGCACCTGTGCCTGCAAAGTTGCTGACCATCCCGGCTGGACTGATCTTCCTGATCTTATTATTGCCGGCATCTGCTACATAAACATTGCCTGCTGCATCCGTAGCAACGCCAAAGGGTTTGAAAAAGGTAGCTGTATCTAAGCCATTGGCCGAACCGGTTATACCCGGTGAGCCTGCAAAAGTGCTTACCAGGGTGGCAGGCGTCATTTTACGGATCACTACGTTGCCCTGGTCGGCTATGAAAAGATTCCCTGCGGCGTCAAAGGCAAGTCCGAAAGGGTGATTGAACCTGGCAGCTCTGCCAATACCGTTGACCAAACCCGCCGAATCGCTGCCAGCCACCATCGTACTATCCACAACGGGCTGAGGCGAACGCCACTCCTTACCGCAGCCGGATATGAACACGGCAAACAGAAATATTATCAATAATTGAAAAGCAGTTTTTATCATCCGGCAATATCAGCTTAAACGCTTGTGTCAAAAGTAAAGTTTAAATATCTATCATTCCGCTGCAATAATCAATAATTCACCAAATCAATCCTTCAATAATTAATATATTCGCCTTAATGAATAAACTGATCTTGTGCAGAAAACAAAAAGCACCCTTCACCTTTCGCCTTTTAGCTTTCGGCCTGCTGCTTTTTGTTTCATGTCATAACGATAGTAACCTGTCACGCAAAACCGTTTTCAATATCAATCTGGATGAAGGCCTAACCTCCCTTGATCCTGCTTTTTGCCGTAACCAGAATACCATCTGGATGGATAACCAGCTCTATAATGGTTTGGTGCAGGTGGACGACAGCCTTAAAATTCAGCCCGCCATTGCCAAAAGCTGGGATGTATCGGCAGACGGTTTATTGTATACCTTTCACTTGCGTAACGATGTTTATTTTCATGATGACCCACTGTTTAAAAGCGGCATCGGGCGCAGGGCCGTAGCGGCAGATTTTGTATACAGTTTTGGCCGATTGATCGACCCTAAAGTAGCCTCATCAGGTTCCTGGATATTTAGTGACAAAGTAGAGGGTAAAAAATCATTCGTTGCTATAAATGACACCACATTTCAGATCAAACTGCGGCAGCCGTTCCCTCCTCTTTTGAGCCTGCTTACTGCACAATACGCATCGGTGGTTCCGCACGAGGTGGTTGATTTTTGCGGCAAGGATTTCCGCAGTCACCCGGTTGGTACGGGGCCTTTCAAATTCAAGTACTGGAAGGAAGGCGAGGTAATGGTGCTTTTAAAGAATAATAAATACTGGGAAAAAGATAAAGATGGCAGTGCTTTGCCACACCTTGACGCGGTACGTGCCACTTTTATTGGCGATAAGCAAACCGCTTTTATGGAGTTTGTGACCGGCAAGATCGACTTTCTGAATGACATTGACGGCAGCTACCGCGATGATATTTTAACTAAATCGGGGCAGATGACGCAGAAATACAAGGGTAAGTTCACGCTTAACTCCGGCCCGTACCTCAACACCATGTATTTGGGTATGCTTGTAGATAGCTCGCTACCCATTGTTAAACATTCGCCGCTAAAAATATTGAAGATTCGGCAGGCTATTAATTATGCCATTGATAAGCGGAAGATGGTTAAATACCTGCGCAACAGTATGGCAACTCCCGGTGACGCAGGATTTATTCCGGCAGGGATGCCCGGCTTTGATGCCCAAAAGATAAAAGGCTATACTTATAATCCAGAAAAGGCCAGGCAATTGTTATCCGATGCCGGTTTCCCGAATGGCAAAAACCTGCCTGAGATATCACTCACCACCACTGTTGGCTACCGCGACCTGATCGAATATGTGCAGGGGCAGCTGGAGCAGATCGGTATCAAAACCAGGGTCGAAATTACACAGGGCGCCAGTCTGCGCGAACTGGTATCTAAAAACGGGGTGAATTTCTTTTACGGATCATGGATAGCTGATTACCCGGATGCTGAAAACTACCTGTCGGTATTTTATTCCAAAAACAAAATACCCTGGGGGCCTAATTATACCGGTTTTAACAATAAACAATTCGACCAACTGTTTGAGCAATCATACAACGAGCCCGACAACGCCAAACGTTATGCACTATATCAACAAATGGATAACCTGGTAATGCAGCAATCGCCGGTGGTGATCCTTTATTATGATAAACGGGTTAACCTGTATCAAGCCAATATCAAAGGCTACAGCCAGAATGCACTGAATTTACTGGTGTTAAAAAGAATTGTGAAGCAGTAGAAGTTTGCAGTTTGTAATACTCTCTAACTGTCATGTTGAACGTAGTGAAACATCTTCTTCGACTAGCATATTCGCTAAATCTGTTGCAGAAGATCCTTCACGACGTTCAGGATGACAAGGGAAATAAAAAAAGCCTCCTCAAATGAGAAGGCTTGCAATAAATAAATCCGAAATCGAAAATCCGAAATCCGAAATTCTTATGATGCCATTTGCCTACGGATGATATTCAGCGCACCGCCGGCTTTAAACCATTCTATTTGCTGTGCATTATAGGTATGGTTTACATGGAATGATTCCAGCGAACCATCTTTGTGGTGCAGCATTACAGTCAGCTGTTTGCCCGGTGCAAAAGTGGTTAAGCCCAGGATATCGAAAGTATCATCTTCCTGTATCTTATCGTAATCGGCAGGGTCAGCAAAAGTGATGCCCAGCATACCTTGTTTTTTCAGGTTGGTTTCGTGGATACGGGCAAATGATTTTACCAGTATGGCACGTACTCCCAGATGACGTGGCTCCATTGCTGCATGTTCGCGTGATGAGCCTTCGCCATAGTTCTCGTCGCCAATTACGATCGAGCCGATGCCATGCGCTTTATAATCGCGTTGTGTAGCAGGAACAGGGCCGTATTCGCCGGTCAGCTCATTCTTCACACTGTCGGCAGTACCGTTAAAGTAGTTGATGGCTCCGATGAGCATGTTGTTAGAAATATTATCCAGATGCCCGCGGAATTTCAACCACGGACCAGCCATCGAAATATGGTCAGTTGTACATTTGCCTTTTGCTTTGATCAGCAGCTTCAGACCAGTAATATCGGTACCTTCCCATGCTTTAAATGGCTCCAGCAATTGCAGGCGTGATGACTTGGGGTCAACCTTTACAACTACCTTGCTGCCATCTGCGGCAGGCGCCTGGTAACCGGCATCTTCCACTGCGTAGCCTTTTACCGGCATTTCAATACCCAATGGTTCATCCAGTTTCACTTGCTGGCCCTGGTCGTTAGTTAAAGTATCGGTTAATGGATTAAAGGTCAGATCACCTGCAATAGCAAATGCAGTCACGATCTCTGGCGAGGCCACAAATGCGTGGGTATTCGGGTTACCGTCCTGGCGTTTGGCAAAGTTACGGTTAAACGAGGTAATGATCGAGTTTTTACGTGTAGGGTCATCCGTATGACGTGCCCACTGACCAATACACGGACCACAGGCATTAGCCAATACCACACCGCCCATTTCTGCAAAAGTATCCAGGTAACCATCACGGTCAACCGTATAACGCACCTGCTCAGAGCCAGGGGTAATGGTAAATTCAGCCTTGGTTTTTAAATGCTTATCAATTGCCTGTTTAGCGATAGAAGCCGCACGGGTAATATCTTCATATGATGAATTCGTACATGAGCCTATCAAACCTACTTCCAGTTTTACAGGCCAGTTGTTTTCTTTTACTGCTGTTGCGAATTTAGAGATCGGCCATGCCAGGTCGGGTGTGAACGGACCATTTACATGCGGTTCCAGCTCGCTCAGGTTGATCTCGATCACCTGGTCAAAATATGCTGCAGGGTTAGCATAAACTTCTGCATCGCCGGTTAAATGTTCTTTGATCTGATCAGCAAGGTCGGCTATCTCTGCACGTTTAGTTCCTTTCAGGTAAATGGCTGCTTTTTCATCATAGCCAAACACTGAAGTGGTTGCGCCGATCTCGGCACCCATATTACAGATGGTTCCTTTGCCGGTTGCTGATAGTGATTCGGCACCTTCACCAAAATATTCTACGATGGCCCCGGTTCCGCCTTTTACGGTCAGGATACCGGCAACCTTCAGGATCACATCTTTAGCGGATGACCAGCCGGATAATTTGCCGGTCAGTTTTACACCGATCAGTTTAGGGAATTTTAGCTCCCATGGCAGTCCCGCCATCACGTCACAGGCATCAGCACCGCCAACACCAATGGCAATCATACCTAAACCACCTGCATTAGGCGTATGTGAGTCAGTTCCGATCATCATACCACCCGGGAATGCATAGTTTTCTAAAACAACCTGGTGAATAATACCAGCTCCTGGTTTCCAGAAACCGATACCGTATTTATCAGATACCGATGCCAGGAAATCATAAACTTCTTTATTAATATCTTTTGCGGTACTTAAGTCTTCGTCAGCGCCAATTTTAGCCTGTATCAGGTGATCGCAATGTACGGTTGAAGGTACAGCAACCTGCGGACGGCCCGCCTGCATAAATTGCAGCAAGGCCATTTGTGCGGTAGCATCCTGCATAGCCACACGGTCTGGTGCAAAATCAACATAATCTACCCCGCGGCCAAATGCTGTTTTTGCATCGCCTTCAGAAAGGTGGGCGTATAATATTTTTTCGGTTAAAGTGAGGGGCTTACCGGTCGCTTTGCGGGCAGCAGCCACACGGGTGCTGTAGCGATCGTAAACCTTTTTGATCATATCTAAATCAAAAGCCATTGTATTTGATTTTTTAGGTGTAATGTAAAAGAATAAGGAACAAAAATTTGCTTTTTACTCCGTGCGGCGAATTTATGAAAATTACAGGTAAATGATGTCAGTAAATTGTTTAAATGTAATTTGGAGATGTTCTAAATTAGGGATTAGAGACTTGAGATTAGAGATTAGTAGGTTTGGGAAAAGAGAGGGGTTAATGACTTTAACCTATTTAAATCATAAAAAAATTTCCTTGTAATTAATTAAATCTTGTTTATATATTTGCGCCAAACCTTATTACATAATAATGAAAAAAACTTTACTTATACTGGCAAGTATATTTGCCACCCTTGGGGCCTTCGCTCAAACCACCAAAATTGATTCTGAACAAAGCTTAAAACCAGGTGCTAAAAGTTTAACTACTGAACTTAATGTTAACCCGTTTAATGGGCAAATCAGTCTGAACAATTCGCTTAACCAAATCAAATTCAGGTATTTCACTTCGCAAGATGTGGCGCTGCGGTTTGGATTTAATGTCAGCAGAATTGATTCTGCTAATAATGTTAATAATCCTTATGGTACCAATAGTAGCTTCAATAGTGACGAAAAAAAATCAACGACGATCGGAGTAAACCTGGGTGTTGAAAAACATTTTAAAGGTACAAAAAGACTATCTCCATATTTCGGAGCAGATCTGTCAATCACCGAGAGATCCTCGAGCGAAAATATTAGCAACAATCAATCTACTACAACCGTTACCAATGCATGGTATTACACTTACTTTAGTAATAATACTACTATCACCTCGATACAGCAGCCCGGGTACACCCGATATGGTTTAAACTTATTTACAGGTTTTGACTTTTATATTGCCAGGCATTTCTTTTTTGGGTATGAGTTTGATTACTCCATTTCCAAAACTTCCTGGAAAGATATCAGCATTGTTTCTACACCTTCAACAGGCGTAAATACCGGCAATTCTTCTATTAAGAATACAAACACCACGTTTGGTCCGAATTTAATAAATGGAATCAGACTAGGCTATTCATTTTAATTTAAAAATCTAGATTTAAAATGAAAAAATTATCGGCCAGCCTTAGCGTAATTATATTGCTCCTGGTATCTGTTCAATTTCAAAGCTGTAAAAAAGATAAAAGTTCAGATCCACAGATACAAACAGTTTCAGTAACTGCACTTTCTCCAGGCAGCGTAATATTTAAAGGTAATATAGTTAGTGTCGGGAGTTTTACAGTTTCGGACTATGGCTTTGTTTACAGTACAACAACATCCGCAATTAATGAAACGACAGGCACAAAAGTATCATTAGGACAAAATCCACAGAAAGGGCCGTATAGTAAGCAGGTAGATGGCATTACTGTATCATCTAACAGTTACTCACCTATGTTGTACGTGAGGGCGTATATAACAAATGAGAAAGGAACAGCTTTTGGTGCATTAACTTCGGTGACTTTACCAACACCTACTGCGAGCAGCCTCATTCCGTCAAGTGGCAAATCCGGTGATAAGATCACTATAAGCGGACAATTTTACACTTCTGCCAACAGCGATGTCAAAGTGACTTTTGGTGGCATTCAGGGAACAGTTGTATCGGCATCTTCAACACAAATTGTTGCTACAGTACCATCGGGAATCAACGCTTCTGATAATACCCAGATTCCAATCCAGGTATCAATAGGCGGACAAAATATAAATTTACCTTATAATAGCTTTATAATTCAGGCTAATTTCAAAGACTATTCACCAAAATCAGGTCCAATAGGCACGATCCTAACTTTCTCGGGTGATAATCTTCCGACGTACTATTCTTCGGGTTTAACTGTGCAATTCGGAAGCGTTACTCAAAATGTAAATTATTATTCCCAGGTAACAGTGCCTTCCACTGTCACAACCAATAATTTCCAGATCTCCGTTATAGAAAATGGCAATACCTTTACTTTACCGGGAACTTTCAACGTAACTGCCCCGACTATTTCCTCTTTATCCCCTGGTTCCGGGCTTGCAGGAACCACTATAACCGTTTCAGGCACCAATTTTCCGACTGATTATAACAGTATAACAGCAACCCTCGGAAACGTTAGTGTGGTTGCCAGCCCTTATAGTAGCAACCAGTTTTCATTTACTGTGCCAACCAGCCTAACTGCGGGAAGTTATTCATTTGTTCTGAAAGCCGGCCCTAATACTGTGACAGCTCAGCAGAAATTTAAGGTTACAGCCCCGTCAATATCAAGTTTTTCGCCTTCATCCGGACCGGTTGGCGGTCAGGTTACCCTAAACGGAACTTTCATAGCCGGTCAGTACTATACTGTAAATTTTGGTTCTTATAGTACCCAGGGCTATTCATCAACATCAAATACACTCGTGGTGAATGTCCCTACCGGAATACCGCCAGGGACTTTAAAAATTTCTGCTGTAATTGGAGGTCAAACGGTAACAGCTCCCGGATCATTTACGGTCACCACTCCTACTATTACCTCATTTACTCCAACATCGGGGGTAGCGGGGACTATTGTGACTATAACAGGAACCGGGTTTAATTCCCCTTATGGAACATCTGTCAGTTTCGGAACCATTAATGCTAGTATAATAAGCATTACCAGCACTTCAATTAAAGTAACTGTTCCATCTAACACCGGTAATGGAGCCATGAAAATTATCGTTAATTCAGCCGGGCAAACAGTGACAAGCACAAACAACTTTACTGTAACTAATTAGTGATTGGTTAATTGGAGATTAGAGATTAAGGTATATTCAATAGATAAATCTAATCTCTAATCTCTGGTTAACTGATCTTTAAAACTAATCTCTAATCTTCGCCCTACCGTCCGCCAGTGGACGGAAAGTGTACGGTATCGTACGGTTCAAAAATAATTTCAAATTTTATTTTATTGATAATCAGATACTTATTTTATGGGTATCAATTTTGGCATACCCCTGTCAAAATGAACAACAATTAATTCAACATTAAATATCAATAAAATGAAAACGTCAATATTAGCCTTCGCAATCGCAGTATCAGCTTTGCTGGGCATACATCAGTCAACATCTGCAGCAGGTCATAGCCGCGATGAAATTACCACATTAACTACCATCAGCAATATCAATAAAATAGAGGTTCATGGTAACATTGAACTTTACCTGTCAGATGGCATGACCGACCAGGTAAAGGTGTACAACAAATATTATTCAGAAAATGCAGTGGTAAAAAGCCAAAACGGCGTGTTAACTATATCTTCTTACAAAGCAGAAAAGTTGGTGGTTTGGATCACCGTAATCAACCTGGCCGACTTGTCTGTATATGATAATTCACAGGTAAAATCATTTGGTAAATTATCGCCGCTTAACCTTGATGTTAAAATGTACGACAATGCTTCGGCTCAATTAAATGTAGATGCTTATGCAGTAAGCCTGAAATTAAATGGTCACGCTAAAGCCGATATTGAAGGCACTATCGCCGAAGCAGAACTGACCTATGACCGTTCTTCCTCATTAAATACCACCAATTTGTATAGTGATCACCTGGTTAAGAAAATGAACCGGGCCAGTGCTGAGGAGACTTCAATTGTAGAATTATAATTGAATGCTGCAAAGTTTCAACAATGCACATAAATTACAAGCAAAATTCATTGCCGTTGGCTTTAGCCGACGGGTAATTAAGAAAGATGGCCTTGGCTTTAGCCTAAATAAATAGAAGTTAGGCTAAAGCCAGATTGTTTTATTCTTTATTCCGCCCCATAAATGGGACGGCAATGACCATTTGCTATTCAAATCCATTTAGGTAATCTGATCAACCCGGTCTAACTCAACAACCCAAATTCATACCCCTGCCTGCTCCACTCCTCCATGGCCCTCGGCAACACATATTCCAACCGGTCATAAGCTTTCAGGCTATCATGGAATACAACGACTGATCCATTCTCTGTGTGTTTCAATACATTTTCCAGGCATTTTTCAGGAGAAAGGCTGATATCAAAGTCGCCGCTTAGTACATCCCACATTATAATGCTAATCCCGGGTTTAGCCCTTTTCAATAGTTTGATCTGTGATTTTTTGATACGCCCATAAGGCGGACGAAATAAGTTGATCTTGATCAATTCATCAGTTTTTAAAAAATTATCGAGGTAGATATTATCCTGCGTTTTCCATCCCTTCAAATGATTAAAAGTGTGGTTCCCGATGCTATGGCCTGCATTTTTCACCTGTTCAAAAACATCAGGATGCTTGTTTACATTATCACCAATACAGAAAAAAGTAGCTTTGGCATTGTACTGTTTTAAAATATTTAAAACAAAGGATGTAACAATAGGTATAGGGCCGTCGTCAAAAGTGAGATAAATGCAATGGTTTTTACGGCTTTTGTTCCATATTAAACCGGGATACAGCTTTTTGAGCAGCCAGGGTGTTTTAACCAGATACATGTACAAAATAAGTTAATGTTTGGCGCTATCACAATTAAAAATCAACCTTGTAATTTAAACTGCAAATGTTTTATATTGGAAGGTTCAATATTATGAGACAAAAAATACTATTAACGGGAAAAGTAATTATTGGGTCTTTCTTATTTCTTTCGGCTTTAAGCCTGAATGCACAAGCACAGCAGGTGATCAGTCTGCAAAAAGCTGTGGACCTTACTTTATCAAATAACCTGACTATTAAGCAAGCAAAAATCACAGAAGCCCTGGGCACCGAAGATGTGAAGCAGAGCAAAAATAATATGCTGCCTTCACTTACCGTTAACCCACAGGGATCATATAATTTTGGCCGCAGTCCTAACTTAACCACCTATTCATATACCAGCCAATCATTCTTGTATATTAACGGGCAGGCTTCTGTATCGGTTACCCTGTTCCAGGGAGGCCAGCTGCGCAACCAGATATTACAGAATAAGGTATTGCTTGATGTAGATAAAACCAATACAGCTAAGGTAAAAAATGATCTGCTGCTAAATGTAGTAACTGATTACCTGACGATATTGACCGACCAGGACCTGGTGGTAGCTGCCAAACAGCAGATAGACCTGGCTAAGATCACTTTAGACAGGGCGCAGAAAAACTTTGACCAGGGCGCTGCCACACTGGCCGATCTTTCGCAAGCCAAAGCACAGGTATCAACTGCAGAATTGAATCTGACAACCGCACAAAACCAGGTTGACCTGGCTATCCTGATCCTGAAACAATATATGGAAATGGACCCCAACACGGATATCACGGTTGAAAAACCCGATATCAGTAAGCTGACAGATGTGAAAACCATTTATGATGCCAGTGATGTTATAAAAACAGCTATCAGTGTAAACCCTGATATCCGCCTGGCCGAATTACAGCAGAAAAGCTACGAGCAGGCAATAAAAGTAGCTAAAGGTAGCTACTATCCAACCTTATCATTATTTGGTGGTGTGGGTACAAATTATTCAAGCATATCACAAAATGTAATAGGTGTATCCAATGTGCAGCAGCAAATTGGTTCGGTTGCAGTAGGTGGTGTTAATACTCCGGTTTACGGTCAGTTCCAGACACCTATTTACTCACCAAGCTATTCACTAACTAACCAGTTCAGCAACAACCTTAACGAATCGATAGGTGTTAGTTTACAGATACCCGTTTTCAATCACTTCTCGGCCCGTACCTCTGTACGCAAAGCAAAATTAAATTATGAGAATGCCCAGTTGGCTACACAACTTGCCAAAAACAACCTGAGCAAAACCATTATACAGGCGGTGCTTGATTTGCAGGCGGCTGTAAAAAGTTACCAATCGGCATTACAAACATACGAGTCGAATAAGGAATCACTGAATGTGACCAAACAGCGTTACGACGCAGGCTTTGTAAATACACTGGATTATAACACCGCGGTTACCAATTACAACAAATCACAAAATGATATGATCAACGCACGGTACCAGATGGTATTCCGGAGTAAGGTGATCGATTATTATTTGGGCAACCAGATTACTTTATAGTAACCAGCAATTAAAATTTAAACTTATCATTTAGAAATATAAATAAGATGACAAAGACTACTAAATATATCCTGATAGCAGCCGGATCTTTGGTTGTAATTTACATTGCGGGTAAAGCAGCCGGACTTTGGGGTAAGCCACCTAAAACACAGATAGCTACCGAAAAAGCAGATACACGCACCATTAACGAGACAGTATCTGCCAGCGGTAAGATCAAGGCCCATGTTGAGGTAAAGATCAGTCCTGAAGTATCGGGAGAAATTGTTGAACTGCCTATAAAGGAGGGCGATGTGGTCAAAAAGGGCCAGTTACTTTGCCGCATCAGGCCTGATATATTACAGTCTGGTTATGACCGTACTGTGGCCGCTTACAATACGCAAAAGGCAAGCGTAGGCAATTCAAGCGAGATGCTGAAACAAGCACAGGCTACTTATGACAATCAGGAATCGATCTATAAACGTGACAAGGTGCTTTATGGTAATAAAGTGCTCACCGCTGCCGAATTTGATGCTGCCAAAGCCAGCTACGAGGGCGCCAAAGCATCACTTGAAGCCGCAAAACAAAACGTGATCGGTGCAAAATTTGGGTTAGAGCAATCAGCAGCCTCGGTAAAAGAAGCGAATGATAATCTCGCCAAAACCGCCATCTATTCACCTGTTGATGGGGTAGTATCTAAATTATCAGTTGAAAAAGGTGAACGGGTATTAGGTACACAGCAATTTGCCGGTACTGAGATCATGACCATATCCGACCTGAACCAGTTAGACGTGAATGTGGATGTAAACGAAAATGATATCAACCGCATTAAGCTTGGCGATTCATCAAAAATTGAAGTGGATGCTTTCCAGGATAAAAGATTTATGGGTACAGTGATTGAAATTGGCAGCGCTGCCAATGTGGTGGGTACTACCGCTGACCAGGTGACCAACTTTACGGTGAAGGTAAGGATCGATCCAAAATCATACGTAAATCTGTTGAATAAGACTGCAACCAATCCATCGCCTTTTCGCCCTGGACTGACTGCAACGGTTGATATTCAAACCAACCAGGCTAAGGCACTGTCTGTTCCTATACAGGCTGTTACCACCCGTGGCCCGGATACACAAACACCAACATCTGATAATTCAGATAAATCAACAGATAGCAGTAAAAATAAAGCTAAAATTGTTGCCCCTTCAAAAGAATTTGTATTTGTATACAGCGCCGGCAAAGTGAAACAGGTAACCGTTACTACCGGCATTCAGAATGATTCATACATCCAGATACTTTCGGGTTTAAAAGGTGGCGAAGAAGTGGTTTCGGCTCCATATACCGCCATTTCAAAAACCCTGGCTGACAAAATGGAAGTAGAAAAGGTAGATAAATCAAAACTGTTTAGCGGCGAGAATAATAAATAATGTGCGAATGTGCAGATATGCAAATGTGCAGATGAGGTAAATAATCTTAATTCCAGTTTAATATGAAAGGCTTGTGCAACTGCGCAGGCTTTTTTGCTATAGTTATTTGCATATCGGCATATCCGCACATTTGCAAATTAATTCCCGCATTTGCATATCGGCACATCTGCACATTAAATTTTACACCTGCACATTAAATTCGCACATTTGCACATCAACAATCTACATGCAAAAAAATAAGATCTTAATTGTGGGCGGGGGCAGCTGGGCTACAGCTAACATCAAAATGCTGACGGATAATCCTATTGAGAAAGAGATTTTCTGGTGGCTGCGCAGTCCAAAAGCAGTTGAGCACATTCAGCAATTCGCTCATAATCCAAATTACCTGAGCTCGGTGGAAATTAAAGTGCCCGCTCAGAATATTTCAACCGATCTTAAATCACTCATAAACAAGGTTGATATTATTTTGCTGAATGTACCGGCCGCATTTTTAAAAGAAGCACTTACTGGTATTACAGCCTCGGACTTTGCCGGGAAAAAAATTGTATCAGCCATTAAAGGCATAGTGCCGGACGAAAACCAGATCATCGGCGAGTTTCTGAACCAGCATTATGATATATCATTTGATAATTTTATGGTGATCAGCGGGCCTTGTCATGCTGAAGAAGTTGCGTTAGAGAAACTCTCCTACCTCACCATAGCATCAGGCGATACGGAACTGGCAGCCGAATTTGCCGGAATGATCAGCACACGTTACATCAACACCATTGTATCTGATGATATTTACGGTACCGAATATGCAGCCGTATTAAAAAATATTTATGCCATTGCCAGCGGTATCTGCCATGGCGTGGGTTATGGCGATAATTTTCAGTCGGTGTTAATATCAAATGCGATACGCGAGCTGGAACGCTTTGTTGCTGCCGTGCACCCTATCGACCGTGATATCAAAGAGTCAGCTTACCTGGGTGATCTGCTGGTGACCGCCTATTCTCAATTCAGCCGCAACCGCACTTTTGGTAATATGATCGGCAAGGGTTATACCGTAACATCCGCTCAACTGGAAATGAACATGATTGCCGAGGGCTACTACGCTGTTAACTGCCTGCACCAGGTGAATAAGCAATACAGGGTTTTCATGCCTATTTGCAATGCTGTTTACTCCATACTGTATGAGAAGCGAAATCCTGCAATAGAAATGAAACATTTGGCGGGGCAATTAAGTTAATAGGTAAGATTAACTTAATTCACAGCCCAATGAAAACTATATTTAAGACCATGCTATTTGCTGCGGCAATATTTGCAGCTACCCAATCTCAAGCAAAAACTGTTCATAGCGATACCACCAAATTTACCCATAAGGTAAGCAAGGCTGCCACCAAAGTAGGTCACAAAACTTCAGAACTGGCAGCCAAAGGTGCATCGGATGTGGTAGACAAACAATATAAAGGCAAATGCGGCCCTAATGGTGAAACTGTCTACATTAATAACAAATCTCATTACTACTATGTGAATAAAAAAGGGCATAGAGTTTACCTGAAAAAGTCCGAATTGATGGATAAAAAGATGTAATTTTAACTGGCGCCCACCCCTGTCCGGGCGTTATGCTGTTATATGAAAAAGTATGTGTGGATATTTGTGCATTTGTCTTTCGCATTATTAATTGCGTGTGGCAATTCTCATAAAGGAAAATTGGCGGGCGAGTGGAAACTAAAAACCGGTGATACCAAACTGAAGATCACCGGCAATAAGTTTGCGATGGACAGCGACCTGGAATATGCGGAAGACTATTTCGTAAAGGGCGACACCATATTCACCTCGTTCCAGGGCAATCAGCCTTACACCAAATTTGTAGTGCAAAACCTGGATGACCATGACCTAAAATTACTATCGCCCGACTCTACCGTAATGGAATTTACCCGGTAAAAGCAAAAGCCCCTCACTTGGGGAATGAGAGGCTTGCAAACTAAACTAAAACTAAAACTTATCTTCGCAGTGATCAGAGATCAGTTAATTAGAGATTAGGCCTAATTACTGATAACCGGTCAACTGATTTAACCAACCTAAAACCTCCTGCGGCGTTCGCCGTTGCCGGAAGAACGGTCCTCGCGGCGTTTGCCTGAAAAGTCGCGGAAACCGCCGCCGCCTGCCGGTGCACTGCTTCTTTCCCTGTTGTATCCGCCTTCACGATTACCACCGTCCCTGCGAAAACCTCCGTCCCTTCTATCGCCGCCTTCGCGTCTTTTATAATTAGACGCACCACCACGACTTTCGTTACTGCTATCGCCAGAAATTTCTATTCTTACATCTCGGCCGTGAAAATCTGCGCCTTTGAAGTTTTCCTGCACTTTTGCAACGTCATCATTCGGCACTTCGAAAAATGAGTAAACGCCTTTCACATCGATCTTACCCACAGTGCGTCCGCTTATTTTTGATGTGTTACAGATATAACCTAGCAAGTCGCCGCGGCTAAAGCCGTCAACAGAACCTAAGTTGATGAACAAACGGGTAAAGTCTGAACGCATACCTGTACGGTTAAAACGTTCGCCGCTGCCATTACTTTCCATACGACGGCTATCATCAACCGGCGCATTCAGGTCAGGAGCATTCTTATAATATTCTAAAAAGCTGTTGAATTCCAGCGAAGCGAAACGTTTGATGATCTCTTCTTTGCTCAGCTCTTTAAATTCGTCCATTATACGCGGCAGGTATTGTTCTATCTGCTGCTCGTTCACCTGCACATTATGTACTTTGTGCACCAATGCAAATAATTGTTTTTCGCAAACGTCAAAACCGTTTGGTATTTCGGCCTTAATAAAACGTTTACCAAGTGTTCTTTCTATCTGGCGTATTTTGCCCAACTCCTTAGCATTGATGATCGAGATAGAAACCCCTGTTTTACCGGCACGTGCGGTACGGCCGCTGCGGTGGGTGTAATTCTCAATTTCATCAGGCAATGAATAGTTGATCACGTGAGTAACATCATTCACATCGATACCACGTGCAGCCACGTCAGTTGCTATTAATAATTGCAGGCTACGCTCGCGGTAACGTTTCATTACCTTATCACGCTGCTGCTGCGACAAATCGCCATGCAATGAATCTGCGTTATAGCCATCTTTAATTAAGGCTTCGGCAATTTCCTGGGTTTCAATTTTGGTACGGCAAAATACGATACCGAATATTTCAGGATTAAAATCAACAATGCGTTTAAAAGCGGCATATTTATCACGGGCTCGTACTACATAGTATTCGTGCTCTATATTTTCGTTCCCTGTATTTTTTGTGCCCATGGTAAGCTCATAAGGATCGGTCATATATTTTTTTGCGATCCTTCTTACTTCTGAAGGCATGGTGGCCGAGAACAGCCAGGTTTTTTTCTCATCCGGTGTGGTAGACAAAATATTGTCAATATCTTCCTGAAAGCCCATATTGAGCATTTCATCAGCTTCATCCAATACTACATATCCTACCTTGCTGAAATTAATAGCCTTGCGGTTAATAATATCGAGCATACGTCCTGGTGTGGCTACAACAATTTGCACACCACGCCTGATCTGGTGCAATTGATCAGAGATACTTGCACCGCCATAAACCGCTACAACGTTTACGTTGCGCATATTTTTGGCATAATTTTTCAGATCGTTAGCAATCTGTAAACAAAGTTCACGAGTTGGGCATAAAATAAGCGCCTGCGGATGATTTTCTTCGAAATCAAGCAATTCTAATAACGGCAGTCCAAAAGCAGCTGTTTTACCGGTCCCGGTTTGGGCTAATCCGACAAAATCGTTGCTGCCTGTTAACAATACCGGAATCGACTG
>JBEHXM010000053.1:0-30768 GCA_048498695.1 Bacteroidota bacterium | reverse complement strand
CATCGATCGCCAGGTTCTCGGCCTCCATCTCGGTCGGCACTGGTTTATAAAGCCGATGCCGGCACGCGCTGGGCTTATCACAACGCGGCCTATACTTTGCTGGATGGAGTGATAGAGAAAGCCAGTGGGTTAACCTACAATGCCTATTTCCAGCAAAAAATAAGGGATAAGATCGGGATGAACGGACTATGGGTCAAGACACCTAATTCAAACAACATCTATTATAGTAATGCCCGCAGCATGGCCAGATTCGGGTTATTAATGCTGAATAAAGGTAAATGGGATAGCACCGTTATATTAAGCGATACCAGTTATTTTAACAGCCAGACCAACACCTCGCAGAATTTAAACCTGAGCTATGGTTACCTGACCTGGCTGAATGGTAAAGCCAGCAGCATGCTGCCACAGTCGCAGATCGTTTTCCCGGTGTCCATTATTCCGAATGCACCGGCCGACCTGTATGCAGCCCTTGGCAAAAACGATCAGAAAATTTATGTGGTGCCTTCTCAAAAAATAGTAGTTATCCGCATGGGCAATACTGCCGGTGGTGTTAACCTGGCCGGCGATGATTTTGATAACACACTTTGGGGTAAGTTGAAGGCTATCATTAAATATTAAGTCAAGTGTTTGTTCTGTAGAAAACTGCATCCAGAAACCTTTCTGCAACCAAAAACGGGATCAGCCACAGTGGCCTTATTTTCTGGCCAACAATTTTAACAGCTGCTTGTTAATTTCAAAAACACCCGCTCATGAAAAAATATTATTTGCTAATTATCGGTGCTTGCGCCTCTCTGTCTCTCTCCGGGTGCGGCCTGATGGAAGTCTCTTTTAAAGCCGGGTTCATCATGGCTCTTATCCTGGCCGCAATAGTTGGCCTCTTAATTTGGGTGCTTCATTTCAGTTACAAACTGCTATGCAAATATTTTCCTTCTGTCGCGATGTACTTCAAAGATTTTTAAGAATAATAACTGACCAACAGCGTACCGATTATCATTCTAATAGAGTAGTTATTTTAGTTTACGATGCGACGCAATAGGCGTTGTTGCCGTACCAATAAGTGCATGAAACTTCATCCAAAAAATCTATTTTTAGCTATGGAAAAGAATAAACCTGCACGGCGCGATTTCATCAAACTTTCGGCAATGGCATTGGGCGGCGTGGCGATGGCGCCCATTGCAAGTGCAGCCGCTGATGCACCTGCTGTAAATCCGGCTGATAAAAAACTGAATATTGTTTGCGTGGGTGGCCATCCCGGCGATCCGGAATTTGGCTGTGGCGGCACGATGGCAAAATACAGTGATGCAGGGCATAAGGTAACCTTCCTGTATCTTACCAGGGGCGAGGCCAGTGACCCGAAAAAAACCTATGCAGAAATGGCCGCTTTACGTATTGAAGAAGCAAAAACCGCCTGTAAAATATTAAACGCCATACCCAAATTTGCCGGTCAGGTTGATGGGAATACTGTATTAGATAAGACGCAAAACGATGTGGTCGCCAAACAAATAATGGACGAGAAACCAGATATCGTATTTACACAATGGCCTGTTGACGGGCACCCTGACCACCAGGTGACGGGCCTGCTGGCATTAACCGCTTGGGTAAGGGCAAAACGTTCATATCACCTTTATTTCTATGAAGTAAATACGGGTGTTGAAACCATGGGATTTACGCCAACTGATTATGTGGACATCACGGACTTACGCGAACGGAAAAAGGCAGCTATGTTTGCCCACAAAACTCAGGACCCGGTAAATACCTACAACGATTATTTTAAACCGCTGGAGGAATTCAGGGGACTGGAAGCCGGGGTGAAAGCCGCTGAAGCCTTTATCCACTTTAAAGCCGAAGGCGACCGGGCTAAGATCATCGGGCTATAATCGATATTTTATGAAAGCCGCACAAATAAGAATTGCACGTCCGACGGATAAGTTAGAAGAACTGATCCATTTCTACAACAAGGGACTCAGTTTAAATATCATTGGTTCTTTTAACGATCATGAAGGCTATGACGGCGTAATGCTGGGGATGCCTGATGCTTCTGTGCATCTTGAATTTACACAACACGCCAACGGGAGTCCGTGCCCTGCACCCACCAGGGACAACCTGTTAGTATTTTATTTTGATGATCATTATAATTACCAGGCAGCAGTAGCGCAATTAAGAAGCATTAATGCAAAAGAGGTTGAGCCGGAAAACGATTACTGGACCGGCAAGAGTATTAGCTTTGAAGACCCGGATGGTTGGGGAATTGTTTTGTTTGACGGGATTTTTACTCAGGATTAATAGATACAAATTTTTATTTATCTTGTACCTGCAATTCCCCTGTTAGCGTAGCTCCTAAAAAACTTATTGTACCCAAATTATTAAGCCCAAATGAAAAAGATCTGCTGCTTATTATTACTGCTCAGTGTGTTTAGCTTTAATGCCTTCGCCCAGCAAAAAGTTGACAGCACCTACAAGGTGAAAGGATTTATTATTGCTGCGCCCAAACCAAGCGGCCTGGCCGACTTTATTAAATTTATCAACGAGGAGTTGGCGCCACGCAAGGTAAATACTTTGATCCTGAGGGTAGATTTTAATTATAGCTATAAGAGTCACCCCGAACTACGCGATTCGGCGGCCCTGACGAAAGGCGATGTCAAAAAGATAGTGGAAGCCTGTAAAAAGAACAACATTAATGTTATCCCGCAGATCAATCTTTTGGGGCACCAGTCCTGGGCCAGCAAAACAGAGAAATTGCTGGAGGTATATCCCGAGTTTGATGAAACACCATGGGTAAAAATGCCGTCTAAGGCCGATTATAAATGGCCCAATGATGATAAATTATATTGTAAAAGTTATTGCCCTCTGCACCCCGGCGTGCATAAGATCGTATTTGATTTGATAGACGAGATCATGGATGTATTTGAGGCCAATGCCTTCCACGCAGGTATGGATGAGGTATTTTACCTGGGTGAAGACAAATGTCCGCGTTGTGCAGGCCGTGATAAGGCAGTCCTTTTTGCCAACGAGGTGCAAACTATCCGCGATCACCTGGCCGAAAAAGGCCGCGAGCTTTGGATATGGGGCGACCGCCTGATCGACGGCCACGCTACCGGAATAGGTGAATGGGCCGCCAGTTATAATGATACTTACAGGGCCGTTGATATGATCCCCCGCGATGTGGTGATCTGCGATTGGCAGTATGACCGGGATAACCAGACAGCAGTTTATTTTGCAATGAAAGGTCTGAGAGTAGTAACCTGTACCTGGAACCGTCCGCAGGTGGCTGTAAACCAGGTAGAAGACTTGTACCGGTCAAGAGTAATATCGGGCAAGGAAATGAGGGGACGTTTTTATGGGATAGCCGAAACTGTATGGTCGCCGCCCTTCCAGTTCTTAAACGGATTTTACGGGAAAGCTCCTGTAACGGAAACCGGTGATAACACGCCATGGAATACATTCAGGGTGATGTTTGACAAGATGAACCAGCTGGAGCAGACTGCTGCGGTTAAACAATGATGTATTTAAATACTAAGGCCGCACAATTCTTAGATTATTATTAAATCAACCGATAAATACTTAGCATTATGAAATTATCACAAAAAGTCCTTGCAGCACTGCTTTTGATTTTTATTTCAGGAAATGTAAAAGCACAGCATTCTTTAAAACAATTATGGGAAACTGACACCACATTGAATATCCCGGAGTCGGTATTGCCGCAAAAGGATATCCTGTATGTCTCTTTAATTGATGGTGAGCCCTGGGGCGCGGATGGCAAAGGCGGAGTAGCCAAAGTAGCAAAGGATGGAAAGATCATTGACGCTAACTGGATAACCGGCTTAAATGCGCCAAAGGGTTTGGCGATCAATGGCGATAAATTATATGTAGCCGACCTTGATGAAGTGGTAGTGGTCAGCATCAGCCAAAGTAAGATCGATCATAAGATAAAGATTAGCGGCGCTGCCGGCCTGAATGACATAACGGTTGATAAAAATGGCGTGGTGTATGTAACCGATACTAAACAAAGTTGTGCGTTCAGGGTAGAAAAAGATGTTGCTTCCTTATATCTCGAAAATTTGAAGGGCGCCAACGGCATTAAAGCTATCGGCGATAAGGTATACATATTAACCGGCGACGGCATGTATGTTACAGATGCCGGTAAAAAGCTGACCAAAATTTGTGTGCTGGAACATGGTGGTGATGGTATTGAACCTATCGGCAACGGCGATTTCGTGGTTACCGCCTGGGAAGGTTACCTTTACTATGTACACGCCAATGGCAAAAAAGACGTGTTGCTGGATACGCATACCACTAAAAAAAGAACAGCCGATATAGGCTATGACCTAAAAACCCGCATTGTGTATGTACCTACGTTTTTAGGCAAATCGGTAACTGCTTATCAGCTTCAATAAAACCAATTATTCCGGTCTTTACTGCACACTATCAATGATTTAAAAACGCTATGCCAACCAGGAGAATATTTTTAAAAGATGCCGGGATATTGACCGTTGGCATGGGTTTATTTCCGTCATTATTTACCTATGGCGAAGTAAGTCCAAAAGGATTCACACTACCCAGGAGTACACCCGAAATGCAGGGCATATCTTCATCTGGTATCAGCAAGTTTCTTGGCGCTATTAAAGACAGCGGGCAGGAATTTCATAGCCTGATGATCCTGCGTCACGGGCATGTAGTTACTGAAGGTTGGTGGGCACCGTATTCATCTGAGCACAGGCAACAATTATATTCCCTGAGTAAAAGCTTTACCGGGACTGCCATAGGCTTAGCGGTTTCAGAGGGGCTGTTAAGTGTGGGCGATCCTATCATAAAATTTTTCCCTGATTATCTTCCTGCCGAAGTTAGTGATAACCTGGCTAATTTAAGGATCAGACACCTGCTTTCCATGTCGGTTGGCCATGCAAAAGATTCGATACTTATACTGGAAGCATCCGCGCCGGGTGTCCCCTGGGAAAAAACATTCCTGGGCTTGCCGGTGGTTTTTAAACCGGGTAGCCAGTTTATGTACAATTCGGGTGCAAGCTTTATGCTCAGTGCCATTATAAAAAAAGTAACCGGCCAAACCGCGCATGAATATTTGAAACTCGGGTTATATCAACCGCTGAATATCACCAATACCACTTGGGGTGAGAATTGGGAAGGCATCAATATGGGCGCATCTCATTTACGTATGCCTACCGAAGATATCGCCAAATTTGGACAATTATACCTGCAAAAAGGCATGTGGGATGGCAAGCAGGTGATCAGCAGGGATTGGGTGGCGCAGGCATCATCTAAACAAATTGAAAATGGCAAGAACGACAGCAGTTGGGGATACGGATATGGCTACCAGTTCTGGCTGAATCCTCCCGGAGGTTTCAGGGCTGATGGTGCATTTGGCCAATACAGTATGGTGCTGCCCGAACTGGATGCAGTAGTTGCCATCACCAGTGAAAGCATCGAAACAAAAAAGACCATGCAAATAGTGTGGGATATATTATTGCCTGAGATGAAGGCTGCCCCTCTCCCATCAAATGATACAGCACATCAAACACTGCTAAAAGAGTTGAAAGACCTGAAATATGTTCCGCCTCAATTGGCTCCAACTTCACCTATAGCGAAAAAAATATCAGGCCGGGAATATATGCTGGAGAAAAACCCCTTCAACGCAAAAGCCGTTAGTTTTAAATTTTCCGGCGACACTTGTGTATTTACATTAAAGGAAGAAGGAAAGCCTGACATTGTTATCACTAACGGTATTAATCACTGGGTTAGAAAAGGTAACCTGAAACCCTCGGCCCACTCCCTGTTCTCCTTACGGCGTATCGATTTTGATTCCATCGTAGCGGCAAGTGCGGCCTGGCAGGATGAAAAAACATTGCTGCTCACCTGGCGCTTTATTGAAACGGTGCATGGCGATAGCCTCACCTGCATATTTGATGATGATAAATTAACTATCAAATTCCTGTTCAGTGTAAACCGCTTGCAAAACAAACCTGATGACCGCAGTGATATAACCGGCAAGACCGTTGTTTAGCGAAAAATATCTTTTAAACAAATCCTTATACTATCTTAACATCATGGATGCAATTGCTAATTTTAGCATTACATTGTATTTGTTATTAACTAACAGGTAAAACCATCTTCACAAAATCATACCCCCATCATGAAAATCAAGACCTTGTCATTTGCGATGTTCAGCATTTTTATGCTTGCATTTGCAAACCTGAATGCGCAAACAAAAAACAGCCAGGCAACCGAAGCAAAGATAAATTCCATCATTAAAAAGCTGACGCTGGAAGAAAAGATAGCTCTATTGCATGCCAACGGCATATTCAGCACAGCCGGGGTTGAGCGATTAGGCATACCCGGACTAATGACCGATGATGGCCCCCTTGGTGTACGTGAAGATGTTTTACCCGGCTGGGGGTCAGCAAATTTGACTACCGATTCTGCCACGTTTTTTCCAAACGGCTCAGCTTTAGCCGCTACATGGAACCCGCAATTAGCTTACCGTTACGGGCATGATATGGGTGAGGAAGCGAGGGCGCGTAAAAAATATATTATTCTGGCTCCTGCGTTCAATATAGCCCGTACACCGTTATGCGGCCGTACTTATGAATACTATTCAGAAGATCCTTTCTTAAATTCCCGCCTGGCGGTACAGTCGGTTAAGGGTATCCAAAGCCAAAATATAGCTGCCTGTGTAAAACACTATGCCGTAAATAACCAGGAAATTGAACGGGGCCGGGTGAGTGTGGATATAGATGAGCGGACGCTGCGGGAAATATATTTACCTGCTTTCAAAGCCGCTATAATGGAAGGCAATGCCTGGACCATCATGTCGGCATACAATAAATTGCGTGGCGTTTATTGCTCAGAGAACGATTATCTGCTCAATAAAATATTAAGAGGTGAATGGAAATTCAAGGGTATTGTGATCAGTGATTGGGGCGGTACACACAGCACCGTCAAAGCTGCAAACAATGGCCTCGACCTGGAAATGGGTTCAAGGCCGCCTTACGAGAAATATTATTTCGCTAAACCCCTGCTCGATTCGGTAAAAGCAGGCAAAGTAAGCATGAAAGTGATTGACGAAAAAGTGCACCGCATATTATGGGTGATGTACCATACCTCCATGAGCACCAACCCGCCTGCCGGGAAAATGAATACACCTGAGCACAGTAAAACAGTTTATGATATAGCCTCAGAATCCATCGTGTTGTTAAAAAACGACCAGGATTTACTGCCATTAAATACATCGTCCATCAAGAGCATTGCGGTAATAGGCGATAATGCTACTCATACCTTTCATTTAGGTGGTTTTGGCGCTGGGGTTAAGGCGCGTTATGAAGTTACTCCCCTGGCAGGTTTACAAAACAGGTTGGGAAAAACGGTTGACATCAAATTTGCGCAGGGATATTCTGGTGCTTACAGTCAGCACGGAAAAAGCATAAATGAACCCACCAAACCGGCTGATACCGCAATGATCGCAAAGGCTGTAGCCGTGGCAAAAAACACTGATATGGCTATCCTGTTTATAGGCGGTAACCGGGATTATGAAAGTGAAGGGAGCGACCGCAGAGACCTGAGCCTCCCGTTTGGTGAACAGGACCTGGTTGATGCGGTTACGGCAGCAAATCCCAAAACCATTGTGGTAGTTATCGGCGGAGCACCTTATGATATTGGCAAGATCAAGAAAAACAACCAGACCATTGTATGGTCGTGGTACAATGGTTCTGAAAACGGCAATGCGCTGGCTGATGTGTTGATCGGCAGGATCAACCCATCGGGCAAATTACCTTTTACCTTCCCTGTCGAACTTAAAGATTCCCCGGCACATGCATTGAATAATTACCCGGGTGAAAACTTGAAGGTGGATTATAAAGAAGGCATATTGGTAGGTTACCGTTGGTTTGATACTAAAAAGATCGACCCGCTTTATTGTTTTGGCTATGGTCTTTCCTATACCGATTATGCGTATTCTGGCTTGTTTACCAATAAAAAACACTACCAGCCTACAGAGAACATAACCGCTACGTTGAAAGTAAAAAACACCGGGAAATATGCCGGTAAAGAAACCGTCCAGCTTTATATCAGCAAAGAAGGCTCCATAGTAGATCGCGCTGAAAAAGAATTGAAGGCATTCAAAAAGATAATGATCGCGCCCGGCGAAACAACTAGTGTCACCCTCAATATCCCGGTTAAAGACCTCGCCTACTACGATGTAAAAACCAGTAAATGGATAGTGGAGAAAGGCAAATACAAATTATTGGTGGGCACATCATCAAGAGATATTAAGGAAACTGATACTATAACCATCAATTAATAATGATTGCTACCAGGTCTATTTCATTTAAGATTTTTTTACTGTTTTTTTAGGCTTTCCTGCCAAAAGCCTGTTCGCCCAATCTGAGTTTAAACCCTGCATATCGTTAACAATGGCTCATCCCGGAAGGTACATTTAACAAGCCTGCCTGCGGGAGTGAAAGAATTTAAGGTTTATACAACCAGTGAAAAGAAGGACATGAAGCAAATAAAACCAGTTAAAATAAATGATCATGAAGCCGATTTTGATCTGGAAAGCCAATGTTTTACAACACTTGTGAGTGAGTAATACCTGATTTTTAAAAAGCAAGACCGGATATCTGATTTGATATCTGGTCTTGCTTTTTATCCGGGATAGCATTCTTTTACAAACGCTTTATTTTGATATTCCGTAGCCATACTTTTTGCCCGTGATGCTGGAACATAATATGCCCGTTGGTTGATTTGGCAAAGTTTGGATTACTTTTATACTTGCTGTGAGCGATCAGATCGTTCAATTTATCAGACCCAAGTTCATACTCCACCACCTTTACACCATTGATCCATTGCTCCACATGGCCATGATCTACAAGTAATCGTGCAGTATTAAATTCGCCAACCGGTTTCAAGTGTTTGTTCTCGGGGGCGATCAGGTCATATAATGAACCTGCTGAACGACGGGGCTCGTGATCATTAAAATCAATATCATCCAATATCTGGAATTCGAAATTATCCAGCCAGTTCGGGCTATTGCCATTGCCTGATTCGTGGGCTGAATTTTCCTGCACATTGTAAAACACGCCGCTGTTCCCGGCTTTAGACACTGCCCATTCCAATGTCAGGTCGAAATTGGTATAGATATCTTTGGTCAGAAAATCCACATTAGGAACTCCGGTTTGCGCCACTAATGCGCCATCTTCGATTTTCCAGGCATCAAATGGGAACTTATCCATTTTATAGCCTCTTAATTTATCGACAGATTTCCCGTCAAATAAACTGTGCCATTGATGATCAGTTTGAGCATGAGTTATTTTACTTACGCAAAATAATACAGCAAATAACAGATATAATTTCTTCATAGGTTGTCGTATGACCAGCTTCTGATACTACACTCAAAATTTGTCGTCATTCACTTCTAACCAGAAATTATCCGGGTCCTGCAAATAAACTTGTTTAATCCCATCAGGCCTTAGTTGCGGAGACTTGGAATCACCTTTCCAGTTACCATATTTCACATGCATCTCATCAAGGTGCTTAGTAAATACCGCCAGGTCGGGCACCGAATAAGCGTAATGCGTATTGATATCGTGCGGTTCTATCGCTGCGGCACCTTCAATAACGTGCAATTGGCTATGCTCGCCTGTGCGGAACCAAACGTGCTTGCCATCGTGGAAAGGCTCTGGTATCACTTCCAGTTGCATTACATCCTTATAAAATGCAGCGCTTTTAGCCAGGTTTTTTACATAAATAGCATTGTGATTGGTTTTAGTTTGTGCTTTTGCATTAAACGTTATGCCTCCAACAATCAAGACACTGAATAAAATGCAAATAATTGTTCTTTTGATCATCGTTTTAGTTTTTTTAATAAAACTAATACAAATATTTTATTCAGGGCCTAACAGATCGATATTAACAGCAAATCACAAAAATGTTACCATCCACCCGTGGCAGTTTGAACCTGATTTCTTTTAGTAATTGAAAAAAATCATTTTTGTGTTTAGAAACATCATAATACTTCACGATGAGAATAATAGAAAAAGCAAAAAAAGGCGATTACCCTGAATATGCCGAAATGTATATGAAATGGCTCCCGGATGATGGCCTGATATTGAAACATCTGAAGGATAATTTTGAAGAAAATAAAAAATTCATCTATTCACTTCCTGAAAATCTGTTGTATCATAGGTACCAGGAAGGTAAATGGAGCATCAAAGAAATATTGGTCCACATTATAGACGATGAAAGAATATTTTCGTACCGGGCCCTGCGTTTTGCACGGAATGAGAAGAACAACCTGATCGGCTTTGACCAGGATTCTTATGCTGTTTATTCGGAAGCGGATAAAAGAAGCCTTGACAGTATTTTTGAAGAATATGAAGCAGTTCGCAATTCAACCATTGCATTATATAAAAACCTGCCCGATGATTCACTCGACCGGATGGGGCATGGCACCGGCACTTTTAATGATGCAACTGTTAGAGCCCTGATCTATCATATCGCCGGTCACGAGCAACATCATATTAATTTTATTAAGGAACACTATTTATAAAATCAGTTACCAACCCTTAATGTCAGTTTAATTTACATCAGGAATTCGGCAATGAATGATGCAGATCAAGCCATTCCTGCTGTATGATGCCGGTTAGTTCTGTTTTTTCCGCTTCCAGCATCCTGAGCAATTGTATTTGCGCATTGGTGCGCTGCAGGTTATGCTCTTCAAATTGTATCTTATAATAAATATCCCCGTTCAGGTAATCAGTCAGAAAGCGGACAGCCTGCATATAAGGCAACAGCAGCACCCCTTTTATTAAGGAATTTAACTCCTGTTCAGTTAAAAAATAAATGGTTTGGCTCAAATAGCCTTTGGTAAATTCAGCAAATAAAGGGATGTGGAGTTGTATGGCATCCAGGTCTTTCTCGTCTTCAGCAGCGGTGTTAATGATACTTCTGATCCCGTCGCCAAAATCGTAAGCTACATAGCCCGGCATTACCGTATCCAAATCAATAACACATTGGACGTGATCGTCCTGGTCAAACAGGATATTATTAAATTTGGTGTCATTATGGGTGATCCTTAAAGGCAGCAAACCCGCTTTGCCCATTTCTAATATCTCTTTCATCACCTCTGCCCTGCTAAGCAAAAAATCGATCTCAGTTTTAACCTTTTCTGTTCTGCCGGCTACGTCATTTGCAATAGCTATCCTAAAATCATCTTCCCTTTTTTGCATATTCAAAAAATCGGGGATAGTGTGCACTAATGTTCCCGGATCAAGGTCACATAACAAACGCTGAAACCTGCCGAAAGCAACACCTCCCTGGTAAGCCTGCTGCCCGGTAGTGACCACATCGTAGCTCCGGGTATTTTCCAAGAAATAGGTCATCCGCCAGTAATTACCATCAACATCCTGGCAGTAATATTTACCATTATTACACTTAACCGGCGTTAATACTTCCTTATCCGGGTCACCGGTATTTCTAACTTTTTCCTTTAGGTGATCGGTAATGACGTTCATGTTGTTCATCAGTCCCACAATATCTTTAAACACAAAATGATTGATCTTTTGCAACAAGTATTCACTTCTGCCTCCGGCTGATGTCTTGACCAAAAAAGTATCATTAATATGCCCGGAACCAAAAGGTTTTACCTTAAGGATATCACCCTCAATATTAAAGTTTGCAATAATATGCTGAAAGTTTAAGTCCGGTGTTTTGTTACTCATATTTTTATTAGCCACAATTTAGAATAAAATAATTTTAACTGGGTCTGCCATCCATCACTTTTACTTCATGAGGGGCAAGGATCACTTTAAATTGATTACCTTGATAAAGCATTTTTTTACTGCCTGTTTTGGCATCAAAAAACTGATAGCCGCCAACTGACCCGCCAGGTATTTCCAGCGCCTGTTTAATGTTAATTATGATAGATTTTGTTTTTGATGACGGATTACGCAAAGTCAGCACACCTTTGTTATTGGCCCAGCCTGCGTAACCGTATACCTCGCCTTTAGCAGGGTCACCACCAACCCAATGGATATCCGCCAATTCTTCTTTATGGCTCCTTGACCAGTTTGCTGCATCCCGCAAACAATTCCAATCATTGGCATTCAATAAGTGCGGGTTGACATATAATTCCTGCAGACTTGTACCCGTACCAAAAAAGGCCCAAATTTCGTCAGCAATATTTTTATCATCCATTTCCAGCTTGCCGGGCAATCCATTTTCAGCAATACAGATGCCATGGTACATGATCGAATTTAAGGGGAACAAGGGAGCGCGTTTAACGATGTTTTTATAAGCCTGAGCATCCTTGTAGGTTATCCATTGTTGCCTTTTCGGGCCATCACCTTCCAAACCGGTGTCCTCGCCTGCCCGCCAAATAGCGTCGCCATACTTTAGCCAATAAACAGATGGCCAGGTACCCACCGTAAGGCTTAAATACAGATTGGGCTTTTCACTTCTCAAGCCGGTAATAAGTTTTAAAAATGCCTCGATATCTTTTTGATAAGTAATGCTTGCACCATTAGCCCCGTTACCTGCGCCCACACCATCAAACTTGAACATGGATACGTTATAATCTTTTATGAACCTGGTTGTTACCGCCTTAAACCTCTTATAATAAACAGGGCCTGTTAATGAAAATCCGTTTTCGTTGGTTTCAAACGGCGGGGTTTGCTTTTTACCGTAAGCCAGGCGTTGGTTCTTGGGTTCATCATAGCCACCCCAGGGTGATATCCAGACTCCTATGCCTGCACCGCAGGCTTTTGCCGCCGCCGTTAGTTTTGTAAAGCCGTTGGGGAAGCCAGCGTTAAACTGCCACAAGGTTTTATTATCATCCCAGCCGTCATCAAACAAAAAGGCGTTAAGTTTAACTTTCCTTTTGGTGATCAGGCTATCGTTAAATACCTTGATCCTGTCCAGGCAAACAGTCTCATTTAACTTCCTGTCTTCCCATGAAAGATCGAACCACGAATTATAATGCAATACCTGGTGATATGGGTTGGCCCTCTCGCGCTCTGTATAATACAAAAAGCCCCTGCGCAATTGTCCCTGCGGGGTAACACCCCATGCGGATGAAATGGTCAGGGGATCATTAGCTTTTACCGCTGCTAAACGCGGAAGATAGATCGAAACCGATTTTTCATTTGATGAAACCTGGCTCATGGGGTGCTCTAACGCAAAGAACATCGTATTTAACGCCAGGGGTGAGCCATCAACTGAACCTTCTCTTTTAACACCAGTATTTCCCGGCAATTTGACCAGCGTGATCTTTGAAATTTTTACGGAATCTTTTGCACTGAAGGTAAATGACTGTCTTATATAATTGGAACCATCATGCAGGGTGGCTTCCCAATACACCTTCAGGCCCAGCTTTTCGTTGTTCAGTTCAGCGGTTATTTTTTTGCCTCCAAACTTGTCAGCATCAATAACTGCCTTGGCATTTGCAGCTATATTTTCAGTATGAGGCGGATTTAAAGTGACAAAAGCATTTGAGTTAATCACCTCACCACTGGTTAAAGTCAGCTCAAATACCGGCGCATTCTCGAGCGTTATTTTCTTATTGATCTGCTTATCCACAAAATCAATAATGCTTATTTTATTGCTGCTTGCTGAGAAATCAAGTGCAACCACATTGTTCTCAAGCTTGATCTGGGTGCCTGAAGTTTTTACATTCGCCACTCCCGGGTCTTTACCCGGATAATGTACCTGTGCAAAGCAATCCGCAGAACCCGCCAACAGGCAGGTGAGCATCAACAGAAATTTTTTTGTTTGTTTGAACATGCTTATTGTAATTCTATTGATGCATTTAGTTTATTATAGCCGGTTGCGGCGTCCCACAGATCATTATTCGCTAACCTGATACTATACTCGGGCCTGTTAGCCAGGCTTGCATAATTATCCGGCATATTGAGCATTACATCGTATGAACCCGCTGCTAATCCTGCTGGCAATGTTAATTTATCCTTCAGGCTGATGCTGCCGGTATACCATTTGCGTATGTCCGTATTAAAATTGATAGCGGTTATTTTACCGGTGGCTTTGCTTTTCAGGATCAATTGTACAGGTCGTTGATTAAACGGAGATGCATAGCCAACATTATCAATATCTAATGCGATATTGATGCTGCCGGTTTTAGCTGCCTTCACCGGAATAGTGGCCTTACGCAATACCAGGCGGTATCCCATTTTCTGTTTGATCTCGTCCATGCAGCCGCCCGTAACCCAATCGTTGTTTACATTTAAATTGTACTGTGAATTTAAAAAGCTGTAATGGAAATTCGCGAATTCCTGCTGGGCCATTCCCGTGGGACCGCAATCATTTTGCGGACTGTAGGAATCGTCGCAGGTCTCGCCGCCAACGGCTGTAAACTTACTGTCGGCCATCTCAAAATTGCGCAATGCCGTGGTGGCATCTTTGGCGGGTGTGGCTGAATTACCGTAATCGGTATACGTACCGTAATCGTTGGAACTCGACAGGAAGCAGTCATTATGAAAGCCTATCCTTGCCTTATCCGTACCGCTAAATGCTTCATCTTCGGTAAGTGCATTGGACAAGACATTGGCCGAAACGCCATACACATATCTTTCCTTCAACTGCGGAATGCGTACCTGTATCATTCTGCTGCTTGGAAGTGCCGCCAGTAAGGCTTTGAGTACAGCTATCCTATCATTCCAGTTTTCGTCCAGCAACTTACCCTGACCATTAGCGGAAGCATCACCAAAGTGATCCGAATAATAATTTTCGCCATAAATACCAATAAAACCCAGCTGCATACAGGCTATCACATCTGCATTTTGCTGTAATAGTGGTTTTAGCTGTGCGATGTGTCCCAAAATGACAGCCTTCGTAGCGTCGCCATATAGCGGACAAATAGATTGTTCTGCACAATTGCCGGCGTGCGTGGTGTTGGTATAAATAAAACGCGGGATCAGCTTTACCCCGGCTGCTCTTGCGGCGGCAAAATCATGATTTAAATTTGTTAAAAACGATGAAGATATAGGTGAGTTTAAAAAACTATCCAGCACATATTCCACATATACCAAACTGCATGATACCGAATAAGCAGCGCCGTTTATTTTTTGGCTGTTCCTGTAAGCCGCTAAAGTTGCCTGGTCAAGCGGTACATAGTTTGAAGCCCTGATCTCGGCATATTGAAAAAATCCACGTTCGGGGTTCACAATATCCTCGGTGCTTTCGGTATAGGTTATGGAAGCCGGTGTGTCAGGATTATCCTTCATAGGCATATCCTTTTTACTGCACGCCAGCAAGCATATTGCAACCCCTATAATCGAAGATATCTTCATGATCTATATCAATCAGCACCGGTAAATACCGGCACACTGGTTTATATTTTTATAAATATTTTGTTTTTGCTTAACCAATAGCACAACAGCCACTCCAAACACAAAGTGAATAATGCTGAGAAGACCGCCACTATGTTGCTATGAATATTAAATAATCCAAATGCCCCCTTAACAAAAATACCTGTAGCTCCATCAAACCACTGACTGCCAACCGTTTCAAAAAACAGGTATATAAAGATGGCATTCATGCCCACGACGGTGCATACCCAGGCATATTTATTTACTTTTTTTATATCAACCAGCCAATACAGAAATACCAACAGCAGCAACACCCAGCCACCTGATGCCAGTGCAAAAGAGCTGGTACTGATCCTTTTGATGATGGGTGTGATATTGGTCATATCTAACCCGAAACCCAGTATCAACCCAATGATGCCTGCGATAACCAGGTAACTGATCTTGGTTCTGGCAGGCCGTGATGATATCAGTAATTTGCCGGCAAGCACACCCCAGATAGTGTGGGCTGCAGTCGGGATTATATTGATGGCTACCCAGCCATCGGTATTTATTTTGCCCATAATCAGGGTATCAAAATAAGCGCCGAAGTTGTGGAATTCAACAAAAGGCTGATCAAAACCAGGAACCAATATGGTACGGTATAATATTTCGGTAATGATCAACAGCAATGCAGAAAAACCAACCTGGAACCAAAACGACCGCTTAATGATCAAATATGCGATCAGTGTGGTAAATGATAGCTGCGTTAAAACATTCCATAATTCCCATACCATTTTCCCGGCGTAAATGCAATGCAGCCCTGTACCTAATATGAATAGCTTTAGAGCCCGTACGGCAATATGCCTGAAATTTTGCGACCAGGTGATGCCTTTTTGCAGTTTTGAATGATAAGAAATATACATAGCCGAGCCCGCCATCAGCATAAATGCCGGTTGCACTAAATCCCAAAAATGCAATCCATGCCAGGGATGATGGAAGAACTCGCCTATGAATACATCAGAAAAACCACCCAGATGCAAGCCTTTCAGATGCTCATACAGCAGGCAGCTTTCGCCCGCTAATAAGATCATGATGAGACCCCGCATAACATCCAATGAAATTAGCCTGCCAGATGACTTAGGAATCAAATTTTCCACAGATATCTGAATTATTATTGACTAATATCAAGTGTAATTGCCGTGTGGTTTTGACCAGGCATATACCCCAGCTCGCTATAGTTGGAGGCGCTTACAATAATGCCAAAGGTTAATGCCTTGCCTGTTAATCCGCTTATTTTACCACGTGCAAATGCCAGTTCAAATTTTACAATGCCACCTGATTCCTGCACGGTGCCCAGTTTGTAATATTCGGCTATATCTAATGGATTAAAGGCAAAATCATTCTGCCCCCCGGTATGCTGATATTGAACCAGCCCATTGGGCTCCGAAAGCAAAGGCCCTTCCAGCAGGAAATCGTAACCTCCACCGGGTATCTCTCCAGTGAGCAGTCCTGTTGTTGACTTATTATCTGTATCCATATAAAAATCGAAGATATTCCCGTCTGACACTTTAGCCGCCATTTCCATGTAGACATATACATTCTGACTGTCGTAGTCAAATTTGGCCTTTTTAACTATGCCTCCGGTTGTTCCGGTTGGGACGATCACATTAGCAATAGTGTCCCAATCGGCCAACGTTTTATCATCCAGTTTTACCGGTGAACTTTTAGAAACATTGATGATAGTTGATCCACTGATCACATTACCGTTATTTAAGGTAGCAGTTAAAGTAGCTACAAATTTTCCCTTCTTGGTGTAAGTATGCTCAGGGCTTTTTTCGGTAGAAGTGCTGCCGTCACCAAATGTCCATTTAAATGATTTTGCGTCTGTAGTGCTGTTCGTAAAGGTGACAATGTAACTATTTACGTCAACCTTAAATGAAACGTCCTTGATCACAATACTGTCGTTTTTCTTGCAGGAGTACAATGTAATTGCACTTATTACCGCAAGCAGACCGAGCTTTATAGATTTAATATTTTTCATATCATTTTCTTTTTTAAATATCAAAAACCTGTTTGGATAAATTATGGATTTTGTGTTGCTAAACTGTTCGATAATATCTCCGCCTGCGGTATGTAATAAATAATTTTCGGACTGGTGTAAGGGATGATCATGCCCGCATAATTGACAGGGTCAACGCTCAGGTTAATATCACTTTCCTTTAACCCCGGCAAATGGTAACCCCAGTAGGTCCTGTTCATGCTGAGCTTATTGCGATACACATCATATGTCCGGTGACCTTCAAAAGCCAGCTCCAATCTTCTTTCCTGTAAAACTGTACTTAATAAAGTCTGCCCGGCTGGTACAACCCCGTTATATAACGAAGCCTGCAAGCCGCGGTTTTTCCTGATCATGTCTACATCACCAAGAGCAGCGGCAGTTTGGCCCAGCTTGGCTTCGGCTTCAGCTTTGTTCAGATACATTTCTGATAAACGGAACATCACGGGCGAAGCCAGCGACGGGCTTCCTCCCTGGAAGGAGAACTTGGTAACATAATAAATATCGATCCCATTCTTCTGTTGCACGTTACCTGATTCATCTTTAAGCGGAACTATATAAGATGTACGCACATCTTCAGGATGCTTGGCATACAGAGCACGCAATGGCTGTGAGGCATACTCTTCGCCCCAGCCTGAGTTACCATCTGAGTAATATTGCGAAGAAATAGACCCTTCTTTACCATAATCTTCAAGCGGTGTGAAAGCAATGCAGAAAATGGTTTCAGGATTAGCAGGCGCATTGGCAAACAAGGTTTTGAATGCTGCGGCAGACGATTCTGTGAATTTGCCGGAGTTGATCACCATATTGGCGTACTTGATCGCATTCTGGTTATCCTCCTGGTATAAGGCTACGCGGGAAAGCAATGCCCAGGCCGCTTCTTTGGTAGCATATTGAACACCCCGTGGCTGATTCATTAACGTGGCCGCCTTGGTTGCATCAGCGATCACCTGTGTATAAACGTCCTTAACTGATGCCCTGGCTTTTTGAGGTTTATCACTGGTAGACGTTCTCAGTATAATTCCCGGCGCCGAAGGATCAACCGAATACGGCTTTCCAAATAGCCTTACCAGGTTAAAATTACAGAAGGCCCGCAGAAAATAGCATTCACCTATCAACTGCTGCTGTGCCGGTGTAAGGTTGCTTTGTTTTTCGCCCTGTTCTATAACCGTATTGGCATCGCTGATGATCTTGTAAGATATGTACCAGAAATAGCCGGTGTTTTGCTGTGTAGGTGTATGATCTAATGAGAAGCTAAGGAATAATGGATCGGTGGTAACCTGCCCGCAAACTACATCATCCGAAGCAAAATCCGATAGCTGATAGAAATGGCGCAGGTACATATTATTCAGATCGGTTGTTCCTTCAAACGGTCCGTGATCTTTGAATAGTGCATAAGCTCCGTTGACCGCATTGAGCAAACCATCCGAAGTGGTGGTCAATGATTCCGTTGTTACCGAATTAGTGGGATTATCCTCAAGCTTACAGCCTGAGTAAACAAGCATTAAAAATGCCGCTATTGTTAGTAGTATATTTTTCATCACCCGTTCTTTTAAAATCTAACATTTATATTAAACAAATACTGGTGGTTGTTGGGATATTTAAAATCGGCAACACCCGGTGTTACAAAGCTGGCCGTTGTTAACGTTGTTTGCGGGTCCTGGCCCAGATACCTTGTAAAAGTGTAAACGTTATCAGCGCTTACTGAAAGGGTCACATCATCCAGTTTCAATTTTTTAACAAAGGTTTTAGGCAGCGTGTAACCCAAAGTTATATTCCTGATATTGATATAGCTGCCGTTTTTAAGATATCTTGATGACGGATCGGTTGAGTTGGCCGCGTTTTGCGGGCTTGGCTCGGTTGCAATGTCGCCGGGCTTTGTCCAGATCACCGTGCCTTTCGGTGCTACTATCTGGTTAAGGTAAGGCTCATGCCCATCGTTCATCACCTCGGTCAAATTGGCGCTGTAAACTTTATTGCCGTACAGGTAATAAGCATTTACTCTTAAAAATACATTTTTGTACCTGAACTCATTATCAAAACCTCCCTGGTATTTAGGCAGCGCCGAACCTTGTTCTTCCAATGTGGCTTGCGCATAGTCTGAAGTAACAGACCGGGTAACATCGCCGTTTGCCCCTTTAGTCAGCACTTCCCATTGCGGAGCTCCTGTTTGAGGGTTTACACCTTTCCATTTCGGCAGATAAAACTCGTAAAGATTTCCTCCATTGCGATAGATCTGCACTACTCCGTCGGTTCCTGTTGGCGTACTGGTTACCGGGAAGTTGCGCAGTTTGTTGCTGTTAAAGTTGATATTGAAATCGGTGGTCCACTGGAAATCTTTGGTTTTAACATTGATACTGTTAATCGCTATTTCCAGGCCATTATTAACTACTTCCCCTGCGTTCTCCCACCTTGTTTCAAATCCTACCGATAATGGCTGCGGCACCTGCAGCAGCAGATTTTTAGTAACATTATGATAGGCATCAACGGTAACATTTAACCTTTTGAATAACCCGATGTCGATACCTGCATCTACCTGGTGTTTGCTTTCCCAGGTCAGGTCGGGACTTGGCAGTTGATAAGGTGTTGCCCCTACCGCTGTGTTATATTGCGTGGAAAGCGAATATAAGCCCAGGTATTTACCTGCACCAATATCTTCTGTTCCCGTAATACCGTAACTCAGGCGGAATTTTAAGTTGCTGATGGTTTGGCTGTCTTTTAAAAAGTCCTCGTTACTTGCAAGCCATGCTCCTGATACTGATGGGAAAGAGGCATATTTATTACCTTTCGGGAAAGCCGACGAACCGTCAACACGGTACGATCCGCTTAAAAAATAACGGTTTTTATAACTATAGTTGACTTGTGATAAGTACGACAAAATAGAAGGACTGTCATAAAACCCGTTAACAGCCTGGCTATTGGCCACTACATCCAACACGCTCAAACCTACTGGCAAGCCTTTACCCGCAGCTCCTGTAGTCTGTGTCTGGCTGCCTTCAAATGCCATACCGGCTAAACCGCTAATATTGTGATCACCAAACTGGAAATTGAATTTGAACAGGTCGTTTGATATGCCGCCGTAATTGAATACATCCTGTTCATTCAAATAACCTGAGTTATGGTATAGTCCTGCAGCTGTAGGGCTATAAAAAGTTGTTCCAGTAGAATACGCTGCTGAAAGACGATTGGAGCTGTTAAATGACAGCCAGTTGGTTATTGGCAGGTCAAGTGCTATATCATAATTAACATCAAAATTTTTATAGGGATGATTTGAATTTTCAATCGTATTCAATGGATTTGTTTTGTCCCTCGACCACCATTTGAAAGTGGAGTTGCCGTCCACATACAAAGGATTGCCACTGGCATCATACGGGTTATCCCATGGTAAATTCAGGTAGGCATAGTAGATATCATTATAATCGTATGACTTACCCTGTGTGCCGCTGATATTGATATTATTGGTCAGGGTAATTTTATCCGTGAAATGATAGGTAGTGTTAGCCCTTAAGTTGACACGTTTATAGCCTGTATTCTCAAAAGTACCGCCCTCATCGTAATAGGTCATCCCAAAATAATAATCGTTTTTGGTGGTTTTGCCTGCGGCCGAGAAATAATAATTCTGCACAGGTGTGCGTGTGAAAATATCCGTCAGCCAATTGGTATTAGTGTTCAATATTGATATAGGCCTTTCCGTCTGGAATTTAAGCAGGTCGATCACGTAAGAATTATCCGTTGCCCCCGGCACATAGTCGCGGTAAAGCTGCTTTTGATATTGATAAAGCTCACTGCTGTTCATCATGGTCATCGAACCAAAGTCAGGATCTCTGAAACCCGCTGTCGCTTTAAATTCATAATGAGTTTTATTGTCCTTGGCTTTTTTGGTGGTTACAATGATCACCCCGGCATTGGCCTGCGAACCGTAGATCGCTGTGGCGCCTGCATCTTTTAGAACGGTGATATTCTCAACATCATTGGGGTCATAATTACCACCTATGATACCATCCACAACATATAAAGGGTTTTGTGATGCATTAACAGATGATACTCCCCTCAACCTTATTTCAGCTGCACTACCGGGAGCGCCTGATGAATTGACAACCTGCAGACCCGAAACTTTGCCTTGCAGCATGGAGCCGACATCATTGGTAGTTACATCTTTCAGCTTATCAGCCGAAACTACTGTAATAGCACTGGTCAGGTCGCTTCGTTTTTTGTTAGAATAACCGGTTACTACCACCTCGCTCAATTGCTTATTGTCCTCTTCAAGTGCAATAATGATATTGTTCTGATCAGCCGTAACGCTGATATCCTTGGGGGTGTAACCAACAGAGCGCGCCTCTATAACAACAGGCCCGCTGGGGACGGTGAGCGAAAACAAACCATCCGGGCCGGATGCTGCGCCTTTGGTAGTGCCTTTAATGACTACAATAGCGCCCGGCAGCGTGGTGCCGTCTTTAGCCAGGGTCACCTTCCCTTTTAAAACCCGGTTTTGGGCATAAAGATGACAACAACTGACTATCAGCAACAGAAAAAGTAAGAGTTTTTTCAAATTAAACATAGTTGAGTTTTTAAAAAGACAGTGAACGAATAGTTTTTATGGCAACAACATGAAGGTGGTTAGCCTTACATTTATTCAGGTAATTGGTTCAAAAATGTGTACGAATACGCAAATTTAAATCGACAATTAACTTATCAATAGTTGATTATTAACAAATTATTATCGTTAAATCAAATATATATAAATAGTTTGCGTGTTCGTACACACTTTTTAATATTTTTTTAGCCTCTTTTTAATTTTTAGTATTTTAATAAGATATAAAGCTGAAAAATTGAATTAATTCAAAATAATATCAAGTACGTTAGCACTTTAGCAACAAATAGCAGGAATAATTTTAGTTTAAAAGCAGATCAAACATTTACATAAGGCGAATCTGCCCTGTCGAGGTAATAGTTAATGTTTTCTTTAATGACTACATCCAGCGGAAGATATTTAATAATAGGTACTTCTTTTTTAAATATAAGGTGTTCAGCCAAATGCTGGATTCCCCAGTACCCCTGCCCTTTTGGATTTTGATTGATCAGGAAACTGATAGTTCCTTTTTCAAGGTAATGCAGATTGGGGGGTATTAAATCGTATCCTATCAACTTAATATTAGTGATATGTCTTTGTTCTAAATATTTGGCCACGTCATAGGCTTGCGAGGTGGTTACATATATTTGTTTCAGATCTAATGTCTGTTCAATTATTTCATCAAGTGCTTTAATAAAGGCAGATTGATTGGACCGCTTTAACTCAACGCGTAATATATTATATTGATGCTCCAGTCTGTTTTGAATAAAATAATTTCTGAAACCCTGCTCCTTCTTTACCAGGTGCTGGGCATTGCTTATTTCCTCATCAATGTGGGCTATTAAAATTGAACATGGGTTGGGTTGCCCATAGTGGACCAGTTTACCGGCCACCGAACCGCTTTGGTAGGAATCCTGACCGATATAACTCAAGGGATCAAAATCTTCTATATGAGTGTTAAAGAGTACAAAAGGTATCCCGCTTTTTTTCCATTGCTCAAAAAATGGAAGTGTTTCCTTATAATATATAGGTGAAAGTAAAATGCCGTCAGGGTTTTTTTGAGTGATCTCGGCAGCTTTTGCCACATAGGCTTCTGCATCCTGCTGATCAAAAACAAATTGTTCAACTGTTACGCCGTATTGTTTCAGGTCTTGCTCCGCCTTCTCGATACCCAGTTTCGGTGCAAGCCAAAAGTTATCTAAGGAATGATCAGGAAGCAAGGCGGCAAAATAATACTGTTTTTTAGAAACCAGCATCCTTGCCATCATATTAGGCTCATAATTAAGCTCTTTGATGATCTTTAAAACCCGCTCTTTAACATCATTGGCTACCCTCCCCCGATTGTGGATTACCCGGTCAACCGTACCGGTTGAAACATTGGCTTTAAGCGCCACATCTTTAATTCGAATAACTGGATTCCGGGAAACATCCTTTTTTTTCATCACTGATGCAATATTACAAATATCATCAACAAAGGCAATTCATTTTTATAAAATACCGGCATGTTGAAAATCAGGAGTGTATTTAACGGTTTTAACTTTAAGTCCTGGGCGCCCGGTCCAAATGAAGCTTATAAGGAAATGGGCGAAAGGATGGAAAATGTAGGATATGGAAAATCCTAATCAACACTGGTTCCTGACTCTTGATCCCTGGCACTAATGTAAGCTCACTCTGAACGAAGGCTTTTCACTGGGTTTGCCAGTGCCGCTTTTATCGCCTGGAAACTGATAGTGGCCAGTGCGATTATTACCGAAGCAAGCCCGCCTGTGGCAAATAACCACCAGCTGATGTTGATGCGGTAAACATAATCCTGCATCCATTGGTGCATGTAATACCATGCAATGGGAGTAGCAATGGCAAAGGCAATTGCTATGAGTATGACAAATTCTTTTGAAAACAAATAAACAATGTTGCCTGCACTGGCTCCCAATACTTTACGGATACCCACTTCTTTTACTCGTTGTACGGCCATAAATGAGGCTAAACCGTACAAACCAAGACAGCTAAGGAATATGGCGATCGCGGCAAAGATTTTATACAGAGCGGTTAACTGGTTTTCCTGTTTGTAAAATCCTGCAATTTTTTCATCCAAAAACTTGTAGTCATAAACGAAATCGGGATAAGTTTGGTCGAATATTTTTTTAACAGATAGCAATGTAGACGACATGCTTGTGGTTGCCAGCTTTATTGCGAGCTGGTTGTACATTGCCGCATCTGTTGTAATAACCAATGGCGCAACCGCATTGCGAAAAGACCGGTCGTTAAAATCCTTTAATACACCAACAACCGGGCATTTTATCTGATCATTCCATATGCTTATTTCTTTACCCAATATATCTTCAGGCTTTTTTAGCCCTAAACTTTTAACGAGCGATTCGTTCACTAAAAATTCTCTTGTCATCTGAGATGGCTGCAAATTTCTTCCGGCTATCAGCGGCAGTTTATAAGTGGGCACATATTCTTCATCAGCAAACTTGGTAATAGCCTTAAAATCTGTTTCTTTCATTGCATGGTCAAATTTTAAGGTACTCCACGTATCGTTACCATTTTCAACTGGGGTGTTGGCACTTAAGCTTACCGTTTGCACACCGTTTACTGACAATAACTGTCTCTTTACATAATCCAGTTTGCTTGTAAGCGTAGTATCTATCCGGAAAGGAACATTGATAACTGCATCTTTATCAAAGCCTAAGGGTTGATCCATAAAATAATTCATTTGCTTTACGATGATCAACGTCCCGATGATGAGTACCTGGGCAACGATAAATTGGAATACGACTAATCCTCTTCGCAATGAAATTCCGTTTGCATTTGATGTGAGTTTACTCTTTAAAGCAATAACCGGATTGAAGCGTGATAAAACAATGGAAGGATAAAAGCCGGCGAGCGCGGTTACAATAATTGTTACCGTTAAAAGAAATAAAATAATTGCCGGATTGCTGAATATGTTGAATGAAAGTGAAAGTTCTAAAAGGTTACTTACAGAAGGTAATGCAGCAATTGTAATACCTGCTGCAAGTATGACGGCAATTATGACTATCAAAAATGTTTCGACAATAAACTGTATCTGCAATTGGGATTTATTACTTCCCAAAACTTTTCTTACACCAACCTCCTTCGCCCGGTTAACCGCCTGTGCAGTGGAAAGATTGATAAAGTTTACGCAGGCAATTAACAGGATGAATGCTGCAATGAGCCATAATACGTTGAGTAGTTGGTGGCTGATGGTTTTATTGCTGTAATCACCCACTTGTGTATCATAGTGCACTGCACTTAAAGGTTGTATAACGTGGCTATCCTTATTGGCAGCAGATTCCACCTTTCGGGAGTATGCCTGTAACTGTTGATTAAAATTGTCAGCAGAAGTATGCTGCGGCAACAAAATGTAGCAACCAAAATCAGTTACGGTTCCATTCCAATCAGTGGATTGTGACAAATAATCTCCGGTAAAACCCGTTCCATAAGATACAACCACTTTTAGCTGAAAGTCGGTATTTGCCGGTATGGTCGCCAAAATGCCCGAAACTGTCAATGTATCTGAACCGTGCTCAAACATGTAGCCGCCTACTTTTAATTTGATGGTTTTACCCATTGCTGCTTTCCAGTCGCCAAAATATTTCTCAGCGATATCTTTTGTAAGGAATACATTGTTAGGGTCTTTTAATGAGGTATATGAACCGGCAAGCAACGGGAAGTCAAATATTTTAAAGAATGAAGGCTTCGTGAAAAATACACCCCGCTGCTCCTTAAATTTTTTCTCTGTATTTCCATGGTTGTCAACTATTAGCAATTCATCATTTTGACTGGCAAAAATTGGCGCTACCTGTTCTATTTGGGGGAAGGATGTTTTCAATCCTACTGGAATTGGAAAAGGAAGGTCTTTTCCATAAGAAACATCTGCTGATCCTGCATGATGGTATTCGGTTAACACGCGATAAATGCGATTTTTCTTTGAGTGAAAATTTTCGAAGCCCGTTTGAAATTGTATAATAATAAAGATCACCATACAAACGGCAATACCAACAGCCAGGCCGGTAATATTAATAGCAGCATAGCTTTTATGGCGCATTAGGTTGCGCCGTGCTATTTTGAAATAATTTCTGAACATATAATTGCGGTTTAATTTGTCGGGAGACCACTTAGGAGTGATTTCCGAAGACGAATTTACCGTTGCTAATTGTTGCTGACTTCTCAAATTATAAGATGGGAACTCTTTTTTCAGTTCATTTTTATATTCTACAGGGCTTTTGCCAGTGCTTTGTTTAAAAACCCGGTTAAAGCTGCTTTGAGAATTGAATCCCGACTCATACGCGATGCCCAGCAGGGTGATATGATCGTAGGCTTTATCCTGCATTTTCCGAACCGCATCCTGAACCCGGTATTCATTAATAAAATCATTGAAGCTTTTTTTGAGTACCGTATTGAGTATTCGGGATAGTTCATGGGTAGTCAACTCAAGCTTTTCAGCCAATGAACCCAGGTTCAGTTCCGGGTCCTGGTAATACCGGTTTTCTTTAACCATCTTTTTTAGCCAAATGCCTTTTTGCCTCATGTCGGCAGGTAGTAAGGGTTTAAAAACTGGCAAGGCATTTATAACAGGGTGTGCTTCAGGCTTTAAATGGGCTATGGCCGATATCCAGATCATCATTAACATCAGAAGAAGGTACCAGGTATAGTAAGCCTGCACACCTAACTGGTAATAGTAACCTATTACGACAAGAGGTAGCCACAATACCCATAACATCCCAAAACCTGTTAGTAACCGATGCAGCCATCTCAGCCCGTGGCGATACCGGTCGCCGCTGGTAAATTTTTGCTGCCGGTAAAAACTTTCGATGAGTTTGCGGCACCAGTACAGGTAGATAACGACCGAAATAAATGTCAATAGCTGTATTATCGGGTTCAATCGCTGGTATGTCAGCGTATCGTATGTTGGCGCACTTGTCTTTATACTTTCTATAGTTTCTAAAGCGTAAGCGCTTAGTTCCAATAACAGGGGACTGAAATGCACCAGATCCCTGCGCCGGAATTTATAATCCGGCTGGATTGTTTTAAGCACATAAAAGTAAATAAGGGGACCAAGTGCAAGCGAATATTGCATCGGCAGGCGACTCCAAAAAGGAACATAGGCTGATAACCGGATGTCAATTGCCAATATCCGGGCTATCCATAAAGCAGCAACAGCTAATGCTATGGCCAGAAAACGGTTTGCCGGTCGGTTTGCCTTTTTAGTGAACCCTAAAAGCAGGATAAAGGTGAATCCGATAAACAGCACTCCAAAGAACGCTGCGTCATAAAGGGTGATATGGAATGTATAGGGTGTCAAGTTTTAAACTGGTTCAATTGCTGTTCCAAATTAATAACATATTGAGAGATAAAAAATTGCAAGGCGCATTATATATACTTCTTTAACAAAACCGGACATTTGGGCTTCCGGTTTTGGATTATTCATTTCTCAAACTCTTTACCGGGTTAGTCAATGCTGCCCGGATACTTTGATAGCTGACAGTTAGCAATGTGATGAGTACCGCACCAACCGCAGTAGCGCCAAATATCCACCACGATAACCCTGTACGATATGTATAATTCAGCAGCCATTGATGCATAAAATAATAAGAGATCGGGATAGCGATGAATAGTGAAATAATGATCAGTATTATAAAATCCTTTGATAATGATCCCCAAATGCCAATTACCGATGCGCCCAGCACTTTTCGGATACCGATCTCTTTAACACGCTGTTCGGCTACAAATGATGCTACCCCGAATAAACCAAGGCATGAGATAAAAATTGCAAGCACCGCGAATATAGAAGCCAGTTTACCCGTACGTTCTTCGGCGGAAAATTTTTGAGCATACTCGCTGTCAGCAAATTTGTAATTGAAAGGGGCATCCGGTACAAATTTTTTGAATACTTTTTCGATCTTGTTCAATGCCTCCGCTGTAGAAATACCGGCGTTGAGTTTCATGTTAACTACATTGAACGACCTTTCCCTGTCGTCCATCAAAAAAACTACCGGAGTGATCGGATCAAAGGGAGATCTCATTACCATGTCTTTCACTACACCAAGCACTTTCCAGTTTTTCCCATGCCATTTTATGGTTTCGCCAATGGGTTCTTTCAATCCCATTTGTTTAATGGCGGCTTCGTTGAATAAAAAGCCTGAGGAATCGCTGCGGAACTGCCGGGAGAAATTCCTGCCTTCTTTCATTTGCCAGCCGACCACGCCTCCAAAATCAGGATCGACCAAAATAGTACCAAATACTTCCTGCCTGTTAGGGTCCTTTCCGTTCCAGCTCAGGTTATCGGCTGATGACCAGACCTCGGTGGTTGGGCTCGACGATGCGGACACACCCGTTACCGCCCCGGTTCTTAACAACTCATCGTGAAAGGCATTATAGATTTTTATCGCGTTATATGGAATTGATATCAGATTGCTCCTGCTATAGCCTATAGGTCTGTCTTTCGCAAATTCAATTTGTTTGAAAACTGCTATAGTGCCGATGATCAGGGTAACCGAAATTGTGAATTGAATGACTACCAGTATCTTACGCGGAATGGCCGCCGAGCGCCCTGTCTTGAATGTCCCCTTTAATACTTTGACAGGCTTGAACGACGACAAATAAAGCGCCGGATAGCTGCCTGCTAACAGACCTGTGAACAGACAAAAAACAAGGCAGATGAACCACGTCAGCGGATCATTCCAAACCATGTGAAGCTGCTTAGCAGATACCTCGTTAAAAAGTGGCAACGCCAGCCAGACCAATGCTACAGCTATCACAAATGATGCGGCAACGATCATAAAAGATTCACTGAGAAATTGTCCCACCAGTTGCCCGCGTAACGAACCGATTGCTTTACGTATGCCAACCTCCTTTGCGCGTTTTTCGCTGCGGGCCGTGCTCAGGTTCATAAAGTTGATGCAGGCCAGCAGCAGCACAAACACACCGATCAGGCCAAAAAGCCAGACGAACTGCAGGCGCCCGGCAACTAAATTTCCGTTCTTAAATTCATACAGGTGCCATTGGCGCATTGGAAATAAGAAGAGCGAAGGCTTTGTGGCGTTTTTTGAATGCTCGTAAAGAATGTTTTGTATTTTATGCGAGAGTTGCTGCAAGTCGCTCCCCTTATTTAATAAGGCGTATATGTCGAATGCACTGCTATACCAATTGTTCATGTCCGCATTGTTTTCAAACAAAAGGCTGGCAGGCGCTATAAAATTTACGCCACCAAACTGATTATTCATAGGCAGGTCTTCATACACACCCGTTACCTGCAAAAGATAAACATCACTAATTTTGATCACCTTTCCGATGGGATTGGTATTGCCAAACAAGGTTTTTGCCAGCGATTGATTGATCAATATATTGTTTTTTGCTTTCAGGGCTTTGGAGCCGGTCACCATATTCAGTGTTATGATATCGGTGAAAGCAGGTTCAGCATAACACCCTAGTCTTGAAAATGCATTGTTGCCGTAATTAATATTTTCTTCCTGGGTCATGGTCGACGCTATCTGCTTAAAATCGCCGCCATATTTATTTTGCAGTTCCCCTGATGTTGGAAAAGGCAGCGAAGCCTGGGTAACCAGGCCCCCTCCGGCACTTTTATTTACCATAACCTGCACAATGTGGTTATAATCCTTATTGGACTTATCGAATGATAATTCATCCCATATCCATAAACCGATCAGCATGGCTACAGCCATACCAACTGCAAGACCACCGATATTGATGAATGATGATACCTTATTCCTGGTCAGGTTGCGCCAGGCTATTTTTACATAGTTTTTTAACATAATCGTGCGATTTGATTTCAAGGGAGACCACACAGGAGTGGTTTCATGACGCAAGATTAATGGCCTGGACCTTAATTGAGGGTCCATATTATAAAACGGTCGCTCTTTTTTTAACTCGTTTTTATATTCAGCCGGACTTTTTCCGGTCAGTTGCCGGAAGACCCGGTTAAAATTAGTTTTAGAGTTAAACCCCGAATCATAGGCAATCCCTAACAAAGTCAGGTGGTCATAAGCCGGGTCTTTCATTTTTCGGACTATATCACGGATGCGGTATTCATTAATAAAATCAGCAAAGCTTTTTTTAATCACTGTGTTAATAATCCGCGACAAATCATGCGGGCTCATATCAAGCCGACCGGCAAGCGTACTTAAACTGAGGTCGGGGTCTTCATAAAGCAGCCTGGTTTCCACATTTTTTTTGAGCCAAACAGCTTTTTCTTTTAGTTCGACCGGAACTAAGGGCTTGATTGAAGCGGCCTGTAACTGAACCCCCGCTTGTGGTCTTAAGAAAGCAGCAGCAGCGGTCCATATAAGGATCACGGCGAAGAAAATGTAAAAGGGATAATAAACGTGGATTCCCAATTGGTTACGGTAGCCAAAATAGTCGACTGCAGCATAAGCTATCCACAATAACCATAATAGGACCGTGGCCGCCAGTAAGCGACGCAGCCAGCGGAATTCAAGACGGGAGCGGTCCATCATAACAGGCTGCAACCGCCTGTAAAAATTGTTGATGAGTTTGTAAGAATAATAAAGATAGGTGATGATCGAAATAAATATCAGTAACTGTAGTATTGGGTTCAGCAATTGAAAAGCAATCGTAGAATAGGTAGCTGCCCCCGTCCTAATGCTTTCCTTAATTTCAATTACCAGGGCAGCCTGTTCCAAAAGCACAGGACTGAAATGTAACAAGTCCTTCCATCTGAATTTATATTCGGGTCGTGTGATCTTCAACACATAGAAATAGATCAGCGGACCTAAAGCCAGCAAAAATTGCATAGGCAAACGGTCCCAATGAGGAAGGTAGGTTTGCAACCCGGT
>JBEHXM010000052.1:0-30920 GCA_048498695.1 Bacteroidota bacterium | reverse complement strand
CCGTGATGATCTTCATCCCGGCCGTCAGCAATTCCACAGGTTTACAGGCTGGTATCGATCTGCTTCATTATTCAAATTCAGGCTTCAGAGTTCCTAATCACGGTATAAACTCAATAAATATTTCTTTTGGTATAGTTCAGGATATGGATAGCAAAGGGCCGGCAACTCCCGAGCACCTATATATTTACCCGTACAAACATTCATTTGAATTTGGCGGAGATATAGGCATGCGCGGTGTATTTGAAAGCAAAAAATACCTTTACCGCTCGGGGCTGTATGCCGGGTATAATTATCAGTTAAACCACGTTTTCAGCCTGAAAGCCGGGGTAGATGCCGGTTCATACTTTACGGTATACAATCCAAAAAATAACAATGCTACGTTTGAAGGCCATGCAACCTCCTATGACAGGTGGCGCGCAGGGTTAAGCGTGGGGACAGATATTGCTCTCGGTAAGCTTGCGGTAATGGTTGGGTATGGTTATTATATCCATTTCAATGGTTATTATCCAACCAAAACTTATTGGACGCCCGGGTTTAAATACTATGTATTGCCCTGGATGGCAGTGCAGGCTAAAACTTATATCCACACCAATGAGGCTGATTACTTAGGGTTCGGCCTACTTTTCCGGGTACACCCTTAAATCAGGCGATAGTACCTTCTTTTAATTTTTCGGCATTCTCAGCAAACTGGAGGGCTTCCAGAATTTCTAAGATACCGCCGTTCATAACTTCGGGTAAGTTATAGATCGTTAAGCCAATGCGGTGCTCGGTAACGCGGCCCTGCGGATAATTATAGGTACGTACTTTAGCAGACCTGTCACCCGTTGACACCATGGTTTTGCGTTTTTTGGATATTTCTTCCAGGTGCTTCTGCAATTCCATTTCGTATATCCTTGAACGGAGTACCTGCAAAGCTTTGTCGTAATTCTTTAGCTGTGATTTCTGATCCTGGCATTGCGCAATTATACCGGTCGGTATGTGTGTTAAACGTACGGCAGAATATGTGGTATTAACCGATTGTCCGCCTGGTCCCGACGCACAGAATAAATCTTTACGTATATCGCTTACATTCAGCTCAATATCAAACTCATCAGCTTCCGGCAATACCACCACGCTGGCTGCCGAAGTATGCACGCGGCCCTGGGTTTCCGTGTCTGGTACACGTTGTACACGGTGTACGCCCGATTCATATTTTAACGTTCCGTAAGCATCTTCTGCCAGAACATTGAACACAATTTCTTTATATCCGCCGGCTGTACCTTCGGTATAATCAACCAGCTCGGTTTTCCAGCCACGCTTTTCGCAAAAGCGCATATACATGCGATACAGGTCACCTGCAAAAAGAGCAGCTTCGTCACCCCCGGTACCGCCGCGTATCTCGACAATGGCGTGCTTGGCATCTTCAGGTTCTTTCGGGATCAGCATCAGGCGAATTTCCTCTTCCTTTTCGTCTTGCCTGGTCAATAGCTCATCCAGTTCCAGTTTAGCCATTTCGCGGAACTCTTCATCTTTTTCCGTAGCTAAAATTTCCTTGTTGGTATCGATATTGCTGATGATGTTGCGGTAGATGTTATACTCGTCAACCACCTTGGCCAGGTCCTTATATTCTTTATTCAGCTGGGCATAACGCTTCATATCCGACATCACATCCGGATTACTTAATTCCGCTTCCACGTCTTTCCAACGCTGGTTTATCGCTTCTAATTTTTCTAACATAATATGGAGATCATTTTGCTACAGGCTTTTAGCATGAAGCAAAAAATCGCACAAAAATACGAAATTTTTAGGGACTTTTTGAAGTGGATTAAGTACAGGCGATGTTATTACACAGAAGCCACAATTGGCTTTTCGAAATATTTAAGCTCGAGATTTGTGCCGTCAAATTCGGCGTAGCTGCAATAATTTACCCATTCGCCCAGGTTAATGTATCGGCTTTTATCGTCTATCGGTATATTAAACGGCTTATGCCGGTGGCCAAAAATGAAGTAATCATAAAATTGGATCTTCAGCAGGTCTCGGGAATACATTACCAGCCATTCCTGATGTTCAGGCACCAGTTCATTCTTGTCCTTATTAGCAATTCGACTATGCTGCGACCAGTAATTGGCAATACCTACGCCTAAATTGGGATGGATACGAGCAAAAAGCCATTGGCACAAGCCGCTCCTGAACACTTTCTTTAACGCCTTATACATGTTATCACCGGGTCCTAAGCCATCACCATGATGCAGATAGAATTTTTTTCCGCTGCGTTCCATCTCCAGTTCATTGGTAATAATGACCGCACCAAACTCTTTTGTGAAATAATCAAACATCCACATGTCGTGGTTGCCTTTGAACAGGTATAGTTTTATCCCGGCATCGGCCAGCTCAGCCAGTTTGCCTAAAAAGCGGATATAACCTTTAGGTACTACCGTTTTATATTCAAACCAGAAATCAAAAACATCACCCATCAAAAAGATCTCGGCGGCATCCGTTTTGATCATATCCAGCCAGCGTACCAGGCGGTCTTCCCGCTCACGGCTCGAAACATAGCTGGGGGCACCTAAATGAAAATCGGAAGCAAAGTAGAGTTTGTTGCGGGTTGACATGTATTGCCAAAAGTAAGGTATTGAGGTGAATTGAAAAAGAGGCAGCTGATTTCGAAATTCGGATGTTCGATTTCGGATTTAAGCCGTTAATATTATATCATCGATATTATCAATCAAAGTAGTCTTCATAAAAGAAACTTTCTTTTCAAGGAGTTCTGCCAGCTCTAAAGTTGGCTCCGCATCAAATGGGTAACATTTAGCAACACTTTTACTTTTTTTTATTTTATCTATCCAATCCTCTGCTAATACTGTATAGGTTTCAACAACTGCCCTTGTTGTTTTAGCACCAAAAGTATCTAAGTACATTGAGGGAATATCTCCAACAACTATCCATAAAAAATTATCCTCACGACTTGCGGTATTGTCGATGTTAAAAAGGAATATACAGAATACCTTACCGAGATTAGTATATAAGCTACAATCTTTTATCTCTTTGCACCACTTAAAACTTTTTACATAGGTTTCTGCCTTATCGTACAAAAGATCTAATTCTGAATAAAATTCAGTTTCATTAGTTATGTCTTTATAATTGATTGGGTAATCCATAATTTAGTAATCTAAGATAAATAAAACTCTTTACCCTTAATACGTTTATCAATTCATGAGCACCATCCTTCACATCCTTAACGGCGATTCGACAGCGCATAGTTTTGAACATACCGGGCTTGAAGGCGATATATTGGTTTGGCGCGAAATACTTTCGCAGGGGCCCCTGGTTGAAGACATTTCTTCGGCAGAGTTCTGGAAACAACGTGAAGCCTGGATATGCAAAACTTTTAATGACCAGCCCGAGCGTTACCGGGAATACGTGGTTAATCCGCTGGAGAAGTTGAGCAAGCCTTACCAGGAGATCAACCTGTGGTTTGAGTTTGACCTGCATTGTCAAGCTAATATGCTGGGTGTAATGGCAATGCTGAATAAGCATACAGACCTTTCGGAGCCGTCAATTTACCTGATCTGTCCCGTCGACTTTCCGGGCAAAGCTAATTTCAGGGGCATGGGCGAATTGAATGGTGAAGAACTGGAATATTTATACGATAACATACGCCTGCGGCTAAATGAAGCAGATTTTTCTATTGCTGCGGAAGCTTGGAAATTATATGTGGCCAATACTCCCCGCGAATTAGAAGAATGGCTCAATGGCAATACTTTCTGGGGATCGCTCCATTTTCTCAAACCGGCATTAGAAGCACATCTGCAAAGGATAAGGATAAACCCAAACGGCTTAAATGCTATTGAGCAAAAGCTGCTGGATATTTACAAAAGCGGCGTCAAAAATAAACAGGCCATCTATCACGACTTCTGGCAAACAGAAAAAATATACGGCATGGGCGACAGTGAAATTGATATCTACCTAAAGAAGCTTGCTGACAAAAAAATGATCGATCTCTGAAAAACTTTACTATTTAGTTGTAACAGCTACAGTTGGTGTCGGGTCACTTTCATTTTTCATCCGGTCAATAGCAGTTACGATGTATAAATATGTTTTGCCGCGTTGTGCCGTTTTATCCTCATACTCCAAACCCGTATCATACTGAATATGCAATATATACTTAGGGTTGGTCAGGTTAACCGAATCTGTTCCATCCAAACGATAAATGACATAACCATAAACTGGTTCCTTATCGTTCGCCAGGTCAGGCGTTTGCCATTTCAATTTTACGCTGTTTCCGGTGGCAGTTAATGTCAGGTTTTTAGGCGGCATCGGCGGAACAGAATCCAGCCAAAGCATTGGCGGGGGCAACGCGGGGTATTTATAATAATTGTTCCGGAGCGAATCTGTAAAACCAAACGGATTCCGTATCAGCGAACCGTTATTAAAAAAAATACTGCCCTGTATACGCGGATTATTTCGCAGGTATTTGATCTGGTTCGGTATCTCGGCCGGGTTATGGAAGGCCCTTGACCTGGGTTCAAATGCCCGGTAAGGCGCCTGGCCTATATATAAATGTTTGCCATAAGTGTTATCGCTCCACCAATCTACCAGGTTTTCAAAAGCTGCCAGGCGGTAGCCAAACTGCCAGTAAAGCTGCGGGGCTATGTAATCCACCCACCCCTCTTTAACCCATTTGCGCGAGTCGGCATATAATTCGTAATAGGAATCACCACCATGCGTGTCAGATCCTTCGGGGTCCTGGCTTTCATTTTTCCATATGCCAAACGGACTTATGCCGAATTTCACATATTGTTTATGCTTATGGATACTATCAGAGAGCGCCTCTATTAATAAATTAACATTATTCCTTCGCCAGTCCTTAATATCTACAAAATCACCTGCATAGGTTTTAAAGGTCTGGTCGTCATTAATTACCTGGCCGCTTATCTTATACGGATAAAAATAATCGTCCATATGTACGCCGTCGATATCGTAATTATCCACTACGTTCAATATCACCTTAACAATATAATCGCGCACTTCGGGGATACCGGGATTAAATAGTTTTATCCCCCCGTAGGTAAAAAACCAGCTTGGCTGAAGATTGGTGATATGATTTGGACTTAGCGCTTTAAAATTACCATCAAAGGTTGCACGGTAGGGGTTAAACCAGGCATGAAGTTCCATACCACGCTTGTGCGCTTCGGTAATGGCAAATTCAAGAGGGTCCCAAAGTGGATCGGGTGCCTGGCCTTGCTTTCCTGTCAGCCATCTTGACCATGGTTCGATACTTTTGGCGTAAAAAGCATCTGCAGCAGGGCGCACCTGTAGCATTACCGCATTGATACCAGCCCGTTGATCGGCATCCAATATAGCCAGCAACTCCTGTTTTTGCCTGTCGACAGATAAATGTACATCGCTTGGCCAGTCGATATTTACTACTGTAGCAATCCATACTCCCCTGAACTCCCGTTTAGGTTCAAGCCTGATTTTAGATACTGTATCAGTTTGTGCCTGTGTTTTTAGAAAAATAAAAAAGAGAAGGGGGGAAAGTATAAAATATTTGTATAGACGCATCAGGAAGGCATTTTTAAAAGCTGCAAAGATATAAACTGATTAAGTTGTTTGTTTATTATACGTGCAATTATTGCCTGCTTGTTGTATTTTTAGCTTTTTTGTATTTATATTTAAAGCACATTTACCCGAAGGATTATAGCTGATGGCAGAAGCATTGTCATAATTTTATCATTTTTTGTGCGTTCATTTATTTACATAAATAAAAACAATTGAGTAACCGGTTTGTTGCAATCAAAAAATATTAAAACCTTAAACTTCTAAAATAAAACAATTTATCACTAGCAGGCTGTTAATGCTATTAGAACAGGCCTAATTAATTTCACTAAAAAAAACTAAAAGAACCGCTATGGAAAATCAATCTGGGCAAACACCCAAAAAAAATTCGAACGTAATCTACTTTCTGATTGTCGTGGTTTTGGCTTTGCTGGGAACGGACGTATACCTGTATTTGCAAAAAAATAAATCTGATACAAAAATTGTGTACCAGGATGATGAAAGAAACAGGTTAAAAATTGAATTGGATAGCCTTGAAGCACAAGTGGAGCAGGTAAACACCAGTAAGACCAAGATGTCAACTGAAATGCGTGCAAAAAACGACTCGCTGCAGGCCAAGATCAAAGTTTTGCGCACACAACTGGCACATGGTAAACTAACAAAAGCTGAACTGGCTAAAGCCCAGGAAGATGTAAAACAGCTCAGGTATTTTGTTACCAAATACACTGCTGATATTGAAGAACTTAAAAAACAAAACACCAGTTTAACTACCGAAAGGGATAGCATTAAGACTAACCTTGCCACTACTACCGAAAAGGCTACCACCCTGGAAAAGCAAAACCAGGACCTGGATACCAAAGTGAAGATAGCCTCGGCCTTAAAATTAGGGCAGGCCAATATTGTAGCTTACAAAATAAAAAATAGCGGCAAAGAAGTGGATGTAACCCGTGCAAACCCGGCTAAAAAGATCAAGATCAACTTTACTGTTGCTGAGAACAGCATAGCCGAAAAACGCCTGCATGATGTTTATGTTCGCATCCTTGATCCTACTGGTAATTTAATCACCGATCCAAAAGATGCCGGAACTTTCCCATCTGACGGACAGGATCTGCAGTACACTTATAAAACTTCTATAGATTTTAAAGATGACGGCAGCGGCTATACTATTGATTGGGTTAATCCAACCCCGCCTTTCCAGAAAGGAACTTACACCGTAATATTATATGCTGACGGTGGAAAAATGGGACAATCTACCTTTAGCTTAAAATAAGCTTAAGATTTAAAAAACAAACCCGGCTTGTGATAAACGAGCCGGGTTTTATTTTTTGTTGATATCCATCCTATAAATTTCTGGCGCTTCGGGCAGGCTAAAATAAAAAGTCGTGCCTACACCTAAAATGGTCTCGAACCATACCTTGCCGCCGGCATTCTCAATAGAATTCTTAACGAATGCGAGACCAAGTCCTGTGCCGGAGCTTTTTGTGGTAAAATTAGGCTCGAATATTTTTTCGCGCAGGTTTTCTGGTATGCCGTTACCATTATCCTTAACGCTCAGTAGAATATTCTTAGTAGTTATCAGGTAGCTGATCTCAATGATGCCAAACCTGTCCTGTGGTGTCGCTTCAATGGCATTTTTAAGCAGGTTATTAAAGCAACGTAATAGCTGATCCCTGTCGGCATTGATAAAAAATGGTGCATCGGGCGCCTGGAATATAATTTTAATGTTATCCATTTGCTTAAAAATGATAACAGCCTGGGTAAGTGCCTCAAAAATATCTATCCGCTCTATCCTTGTATCAGGCATTTTTGCAAAAGCCGAGAACTCGGATGCGATAGACGACAGGCTTTCTATCTGCTCTACAAACGATTTGCTGAACCGTTCAAACTTCTGATCGAATTTCGGATCTTTGTCCTTCCATGATTTTTCAAGCAACTGTAAACCCAGTTTTAGTGGCGTCAACGGATTCTTGATCTCATGGGCCACCTGTTTGGCCATTTCGCGCCAGGCGCTTTCCCTTTCTGATTGTGCCAGTTTTTGTGCGCTCTGTTCCAGTGCGGCTATCATATTATTGTATTCCGTTATTAATGCCCCTATCTCATCATTGCGCTGCCATTTTATGGGTTCATTCTTTTGCCCGTAAATAGTTTTGCTCAGGCTATATTGTATAATATTTAATGGGTTGGTAATCTGCCGGGCAATGATCACCGCCAGCAAACCAATAGCGATAAATATCAATGCATAGATATTGATCATAGCATTCAGCAATGAGCCCACACGCGTGCGGTAATCATATTCATTTGAAAAATAGGGCAGTTGGAGGTAGCCCAATGTCTTTTTCGAATTCTTTATCGGCACATAGGCGGCCTTATAATCCAGGTCGCCAATGATCTCACTTTGTACATATTCTGTTTTTTGCAATTTATTCAGATAGATATAAGCTCTTGCATTTATCCGCCTGGCAACTAATCCTAATTCATATATTTTGGGTTGTGTTGAAACCAGTTCAATCCCGTTTGTATCAAATAAAGTAAGATCGGCCGAATAGGTATTGGCAAATCCGTCAAACTTAACCCCGAAATTATCATCGTTATTATTAAATGCATCATTAATAAAACTGCTGCTTTCAAGCGCTTTGGCAATACGCGACACTTTATCACTGATAATATTTTCCTGCTGCTCAGAGTACTGATCTATTATCGAGATGTAGGTAATTATACCCACTAATACCAGTGTGATAACAACGGCAAAAACTATTGAAAACTGTATGCGCGTTTTATAAAGGATCTTATCAAAATTCAACCTGAGCACCCAGTGTAAATAATTATCCTTGATATACATTATCCTGATGCGGCCCCATAGCCACCTGATGGTAATCACGATAACACTGAAAAACAGGAAAACGATAAAGAAGAAGGTAACAGAAGTAATGGTATTCAGAATAATATCATCGGATTTACTTACCACGATGAGGTTGCGTTTGGAAGGTTGATATATAAGATGGTTGTACCGCGTAAAAAAACCATACTTTGACGGCTCGCTGAAACTGGTTGTTTTAAACTGGTATTCCTTAACCTTGCCTTTAAACTCGTTGTTGGTTAAACTGTAAATATATTTGCCATTTTGGCTAAGCAGCTTGCCATCTATATAAAAAGCATAGGAATAATCTTTAAACAGGTCCTCTGATTTGTCAGGGCCATCGATCAATAATTCAGGGAATGAATTTTCACCATGTAATAATTTTGACTGCAATTCAACAACTATCGTCCCCAGGTAGTTACCATCACTATAAAAAGGAAGCAGGGCTAAATAATTCTGTACCCCAAATGTTCCGTTGTTGCGATAGAAATAAGCAGATTCCTTATAAAAGGATTCCAGTTTGATCATATCCTTAAAAACACTCAGGTCATAGGTCTTGTCGCCCGATAATGATTCACCGTTATTATTGAATTCATATATCTTAAATTCATATTTTGCGAGGTACCCGTCAAAATATTTCTTTTGAAAATGATCCTTTAAATATTCGGTGTTACGGTTTGAATCTGTAAAATATTGCCTGATAAGGGGGTCAGAAACGATCTTCTTATCTATTTTTTTAAAAATTGCATCGGCGGTTGCATCGTCAGGTTTCTGCAATTGCTTGATAAGCGCTTTGCGTGTTACCATTTCCTTTATGGATTGGAAGTGATTCAGTTTTATTGCCGAAGAAACAGCGCAGATCAATATAATGACGACAAGAGGCCTCGAATTTAGTTTGGCGTGATGATATACGTATGCATGCCCCCTGATGAGCACCCAAAGGGTTAGCAGTAAATAAAATACGGTAAATTCATCATTACTATAGCTTTTAATTATAGTTGTGGTTATAATGGCAATAACTAATAGAGCAATCTGGTGTGAAACCGGCACGGATAATTTGCTGCAAACCGTGAGTGCTATCTCGGTCAATAAATAAAAGATCAGGAAGCTAAAACACAACATTAAAACCCCAAGCATGCTAAAGCCAGATAAGTTGAGCACGTTATTCACATCAAAGTTGATCTTAGAGTTAATAACCAATCCATAAAAAAGCTTTAATAAAGAACTTGAACTTAATATCAATGCCAGTATAAGACCTGTAACCATTATATAACCAGCAATTTTATTGTGTATGTGCTTTAGCAGCAGCCTGTCACGATGGCGGTATATAAAGGCCACAAACCAGCAAATACATAATATATTGATACACAAATCGCCTAATGACGGGAATAATACAGACGAACTGTATATCTGCGGATCGAAGATGTCCGGCCGGTGTGTAAAGCCAGGCCAGTTATAATGCAGGTTAATAAATCTTAGCAGGATAATAAATGCTGCTAATAATATAAATGATAGGTAGGCATAACCTTTCAGAGCGATATAATTACAGATGCTATGGATGAGGAGTGATAAAACCATGGCGCATAAAACCCATATCACTACCTGGAAATAGAAGAACTTATGGCCTACCTCGTGCTGCTTTACTTTTACTGAAAATAGTAATGCCCCGCTTAAACTATGTACAGGGTAAACATTAGCATCAGTAAAATCGGCTATTTCAATATTGTTGTCGTTTAATAAATTCCTGGCAAAAGTATTATGCAGGTATTTATTTTGTACAGGATAGCTGATCTTCACCGGAATAAAAAAGATAGCCGAAAAATCTCCTTCGCTTTTCTTTATTACTTCATAAAAGCCATTGGGTTCACGCACAAACGAATACCCTTCACGTATCGAAGCAGGGCGTTGAGTGATCACCTTTACCCCGCTCCAAAATACCAGCTTATTTTTTTTGAAGGTGGTTAACCATATACTCTCGTCTGTGGTAAAAGTTTTTATGGCTTTAAGCGCTGCCTGTTCATCATCACCAAGTATTTTTAATTGAGCAAACCCCGCTTTATCATTAATAATGTCGTTTACAAAGGCCTCCTTTTTATTAAGGTTATTTTTAAGGGTTTCCGCAGTTTGTGACAGGTTATTTTTGGGCGTGTAAGTATTCTGGACGATGAGTGCCGTCATCAACAAGCTGGCAAATAGTAAAGCCAGCAACAGCCGTATTTTTGCGGAAGTTGTCAAGATTTCAACAAGGTAGTTTAAAAATACAATATAAAAATAAAGCCATCCTGTTTATCCCGGATGGCCTGTAACATTATTGTGCTAAAGCAGCGCTGCTCGTCGGTATTGCCCTGTCAACCTTTTTAACAAGTCCCTGCAATACATTCCCAGGGCCTACTTCGGTAAACGATGTAGCCCCGTCTTCCAGCATGTGCATAACTGTTTGCGTCCACCGCACCGGCCCGGTAAGCTGTGCTATCAGGTTATGTTTTATTTGCGCGGGATCAGTATACGGCTTGGCATCAATGTTTTGATAGATTGGGCAAACCGGCTCTTTGATCTCAGTATTAACAATAGCATGTTCCAGCTCAACCCTCGCAGACTCCATTAGAGGCGAGTGGAAAGCGCCGCCCACATTTAATTTCAGCGCTCTTTTGGCGCCTGCTGCAGTTAGCTTTTCGCAGGCTGCATCAACTCCTGCAATGGTACCCGAAATAACTATCTGGCCGGGACAATTATAATTTGCCGGTACCACCACATCTGTGAGCTGCTGACAAACATCTTCCACTGTAAAATCATCCAACCCTAAAATTGCGGCCATGGTTGATGGTTGGATCTCGCACGCTTTTTGCATGGCATTGGCGCGTGCCGCAACCAAACGCAAACCATCCTCAAATGACAGTGCACCTGCTGATGTCAGTGCAGAAAATTCACCCAGTGAATGACCTGCAGCCATATCGGGCTTAAAATCATCACCCAACACTTTGGCCAGGATCACAGAGTGCAAAAAGATGGCAGGCTGCGTAACTTTAGTTTGCTTCAGGTCTTCATCGGTGCCGTTAAACATGATATCGGTGATACGAAAACCCAATATCTCATTGGCTTTTTCAAACAACTCGCGGGCTTTTTCGGATTGTTCATACAAATCCTTACCCATACCTACAAACTGGGCACCCTGTCCCGGAAAAATATATGCTTTCATATTTAGTTGATTGTGTTGATTAAGTTTATTGGTTGATTAAGTTAAAACTACTCACTTGGCCAACCATTCACTCAATCAACTTAACCTTGACGATATCAAATTTAGGAATTCTGTACGGGTTTTTTCCTTTAGAAATTCACCTGTGAATGCCGAGGTTGTGGTAACCGAATTTTGTTTTTGTACGCCGCGCATGCTCATGCATAAGTGACGGCATTCTATTACTATGCCCACGCCCAGCGGATTAAGTGTATCCTGAATGCAATCCCTTATCTCGTTGGTCAGGCGTTCCTGTACCTGCAAACGGCGTGCAAAAACATCAACTATGCGCGGTATTTTGCTTAAACCAACCACGTGTCCGTTGGGTATATAGGCTACGTGTGCTTTGCCAAAAAACGGCAGCATATGATGCTCACACATGGAGTAAACCTCGATATCCTTCACTACTACCATCTGGCTGTATTCTTCTTTGAACATAGCCGATGTCAGTATTTCCTTTGCATTAAGGTCATATCCCTGGGTAAGGAACAGCATGGCTTTGGCAACCCTTTCAGGTGTTTTTAATAAGCCTTCGCGGGTGGGGTCTTCACCGATCTGTTCTAAAACACCTTTATAATGTTCGCTAAGGCTGTCGATCAGTTCGGGGTTATAACGGTCGATTTTTAAATAACCGTCAATACCTTCATCGCGGTCAGGGTAGGAATCTTTTTTACTCATTGTCCAGGTTTAATCGCCAAAGTATTCGGCTGAATTATTTTCGGTCTCATATAATTTTACCGAATGCAAAAATACGCCCTCATGCTTCTCTATCGGCGCTTTTAACTGGTTAAATATTTCGATACAAAGCAACTCGGTCGAAGCCATTTTGCCCGCCATAAACGGAACATCCTTATTGATATTCTTATGATCCAGCTTTTCTATCACATATTCGTTGATGATCACCTTCAGGTCTTTAAGATCTATCAGGTAACCGGTAGCATGTGTAACCTCGCCTTTAACAGTTATAAATAAATTATAATTGTGGCCGTGCCAGTTGGGATTAGCGCATTTACCAAAAACCTCGGCATTTTTCTCTTCGCTCCATTCTTCACGGTACATTCTGTGTGCAGCGTTAAAATGCTCTTTCCGTGTTATATATATCATCATAATAATTATTGGTGCAAATATACAAAACAAAATAAGGGCTTTATTTTATCTTAGCTGTCAAAATAAAGCCATTATGCGGATATTATTGGTAGCGGCTACACAACAAGAGATAGGATCATTGATTTCGGATTTCGGATTTTCAATTTCGGATTTTGTTGAAATTGGGGCTAATCAATCAACTATTCAACTCACAACTCACAACTCACAACTCACCATACTTATAACCGGCGTTGGTATGGTGGCTACCGCCTTTGCATTAGGAAAGCGTCTGGCTTCTCATCAATATGACCTGGCTATTAACTTAGGTATTGCCGGTAGCTTTGACCGAAACATTGCATTAGGTGAAGTAGTAGAAATAGTTGAAGACAGCATGTCGGAATTAGGTGCGGAGGATGGCGAGGAGTTTTTGACCATTGAAAAGCTGGGTTTCGGTGAGAGTATTCTCAATGCCTCAAAAAGCCTTTCGTCATATGGTGATTTCAACCTGAGGCGGGCTAAAGCTGTAACTGTAAATACCGTGCATGGTCATGAGTCCAGTATTGAAAAGCTAACGGCCCGGCTACAGCCTCAACTGGAAAGCATGGAAGGCGCTGCTTTCTTCTATGCTTGTAAGCAAGCCGGTGTCCCCTGTTTGCAGATCAGGGCTGTGTCAAATTATGTAGAAAAACGTAACCGGGATGCCTGGCAGATAGGATTTGCTATAAAAAATCTGAATAGCTTTGCCACTGAATTTTTGGAAGAGGTTTTACGTAATACGTAGTACGTTATACGTATTAAACCCTACAAAAGAAAACGTAAAACGTACAACAAACTATGAAATTAACCCTCGGCTTTTCACCCTGCCCTAACGATACCTTTATATTCGATGCCTTGATCCATCATAAAATTGATACGGAGGGATTAGAGTTCGAAGTATTTTATGATGACGTGGAGACACTGAATCAAAAAGCATTCCGCGGTGAACTGGATGTTACCAAATTGAGTTATCATGCCTTTGCTTATGTGGCCGGTCAGTATGTACTTTTGGATGCAGGCAGTGCGCTGGGTTTTGGGGTTGGTCCGCTTTTGATTTCGAATTTCGAGTATTCAATTTCGGATTTGAACAATAACAAGCATAAAATCGGAATACCAGGTAAGTATACTACAGCTAATTTTTTGTTAAGCCTGGCTTTACCGGAAGCTACCAATAAACAGGAGCTCGTTTTTTCTGAAATTGAAGACGCTTTGCTTGATGAAAAGATCGATGTCGGCTTGATCATTCATGAAAACAGGTTCACTTATCAAAACAAAGGTCTTAAAAAGATTATCGACCTGGGCGATTACTGGGAAAAACTTACCGGCTGCGCTATCCCGCTTGGCGGCATTGTGGCTAACCGTAATTTACCTCCTGATGTTCAGCACAAGATCAACCGGGTTTTGAAGAGATCAGTTGAATTTTCATTCGCCAATCCAAAATCGGGGCTGGAATTTATCCGTTCTCATGCACAGGAAATGAGCGAAGAAGTAATGTATAAGCACATTGAACTTTACGTAAATAAGTATTCTATTGATCTGGGCGAAGAGGGCCGCAAGGCGATCAAACTGCTTTTTGATACCGCAAAAGAAAAGAATATTATTCCGGAGATTAAAGAGGAAATATTTTTAACATAGAGGTGGGGTGGTTCCATTCCACTCTGGGAAGGAAGAGGTTTTACACGCCATTCCGCATAGATATAACTGTTGATGTATGATGTACAACCCCTCCTTGTCGGATCACATCCAACCACATCCGTACCCTGGGAGGGAATTAAATTTCCAGACATTAATAAATAACCTCTATGGATTCACCTTCGGCTTGCTCAGCATATTGATAAACAAGCGGTACGCTCCCGGCACTCCGGCAGGCAACTGCCTGAAAAACGCCAGTGAAGTGTAAATAAACCGACCTTTACCATATTGTGTAGTGATCAGGGAGCCGTCTTTTGGTCCTTCACCAGGATCGTTCATCTGTAAAACCTTTTGGTATTGCGGATCGGCATCTTTAGTGAAATATAAACCACGTTCCTGTATCCAGCCGTCAAAATCACTTTGACTGATCTTATTTGGATAATTTAATATAGGATTATTGGGGTCGATAATGGTTACTTTGGCGTTCTCATCGGTCACCCGTTCATTTACCACCCTGAACGGATACGGACCGATCTGTTTGGTCACCAGGCCATTGTTATTATTGTACTGCACCAGCAAATTGCCGCCGTTTTTTACATATTCCAATAATTTAGGCTGATCGATAGCCAGCCGCTTGTCAACATTATAGGCACGCACTCCGGTAACAATGGCATCATATTCAGACAAATCGCCGTTCAATATCTCATTTTCCGTCAGGTCGTGCACATCATAACCAACCTGCCGTAAGGCTTCCTTCACCAAGTCACCTGCGCCTTCGATGTAGCCAATCTTTTTGCCGGTTATCTTCAGATCGAGTTGCAATAATTTGGCTTGTGCCGGCGGGAAGATGGTAACATCCGGGATATGGTTATAATGTATAGACAGGATACCATAATTATAAACCTTAGCATTCATACCCAGGGTGACCTGTGCTTCCAGCACACCGGTCTGCGATTGGTTACCTGCCGGGGTGAGGGTAAAATCCTGTTCCCATTCGTCACCTTTTGATTTATTGGTAAAGGCTGCACTTTCCGGGCTTATTTTAAAACTGGCTGGCACGTTCAGGTGAATATTGCCCGATGCCCCATTTTTGAAGCTTTTCAGTTTCACCTGCACAGTTTGCGGCTGCTGCGAATTAAAAATGTATACTTTGTCCCGGATATTGGCAGTAACCGGTGGAGCGATGGCGACGGGTTGATAGATCTCACCCTTAGCCGGATCAACATACTTATAAACCAGCTCACGCTCAAAATGTACGGGCTTCCCTTCAATAATAAATTCGTAATCAATTTTTGGCAGATCAGGATTTTCAGGGTTTCCTACCAATCGTTCATCATCTATTATATAAGAACCGATATTGTGGGGTTTCTCCAACCAGTAAGGCTGGGTGATTTTATCAGCATAAACTTTGCTGCTAAAAGTCTGCACCTCGTTGGCAGGGATCACTTTGCCACCATTACTAAAATGCAAGCCGTCAATTTGTGATACTTTTACCCTATCGTTATAGCGCTCTATTACCTGCGACCGGACTTCTATACTATCCTTTAAAGCATAGGCCTGTTCATTGGCATAACTTTCAAACCATAATCCGGCACATGCAGCTATCAGGTTACTTAATTCTTTTGTTTTTTGTGCCTTCCAGTAAATGTCATTTACTTTTTCAACCCGACCCAGTAATTGTATTAGTGCCGGGACGGATTTATAAGGTTCTTCAGGATCAAAATTTTTACCGACCAAACTAACGCCTGTGCCTATTGCATCGCCATCCTTCACCCGTTTCCAACTGGTATTCACCCCATCCATCAAATCATCTTTCGGCGCATCGCCCAAAATATTTTTGAAATATTCAAAAGCATCGCCCCTTTGCCTGGCCGATCCAAAACCCTGGGTTTTGTGGTTCGATCTACTTTCGGCAGCCATTTCTCCGTAGCCTTTACCAAGCAATGGATTATAAACGCCTACATTTACCTTAAACTGGTCGGGGGCAATGGTATTGGTATTGCCAAAATTAAAGGTGTTCCACATTAGGCGTTTGGCCTGCCAGGGTTGCACATATTTTAATTGTTCCGGGTAACGTTTGGGATCTGCTGCTGCTGTAAAAGCTTCCTGCGCCAGTATGGCCGATGCGGTATGATTACCATGACCGCCCTCACCCGTTGTAGGGAAACGGCAAATGATCACATCCGGCCTGAACTTGCGGATCACCCAAACCACATCACCCAGCACTTTTTCCTCGTTCCAGAAGTCAAGCGTTTCCTTAGGCCCTTTCGAGAAACCAAAATCAACAGCACGGGTAAAAAACTGCTCTGCACCGTCTACTTTACGCGCCGCTAAAAGTTCCTGTGTGCGTATCAAACCTAATAACTCGCCCTGCTCGTTTCCGATCAGGTTTTGGCCGCCGTCGCCGCGGGTCATGGATAAATACCCGGTGCGGTAATGTTTTTCCTGCGCCAGGTAAGCCAGCAAGCGGGTATTTTCATCATCAGGGTGTGCAGCTACATACAGCACACTGCCCAACACATTTAATTTCTTGAAATTTTGCTCAATAGTGGCGATATCAGCAGGCGGAGCCGTTTGTGCAACGACAATCCGCACGATAAATAAAACTACCAGGAATGAAAAAGTACGCTTCATAAGGATAAAACAGGCTGAAAGATAGGCAGCGATTTTTAATACTTCAAATGTAAAACAAAACTGTTACGATAAATACTGCACAAATAACACCGCATTTGGCTATAAATTATAGTATGATAATCAAATCATTACATTAAGATAACAAAAATATTTTTGCATAATCAATCGATTGATTAATTTTGCAGCGGAGTAAAAAATGGATAAAGATAAAATAGACAAGAAAGATCACATCCTTGATGTAGCTGAAAAAGTGTTTTCAGAACTCGGATTTGATGGTGCTTCCACCCGTACAATTTCGGGCGAAGCGGGTGTAAATATGGCGATGCTGAACTATTATTTCGGCTCAAAAGAGGGGTTGTTCTTAGCAGTTTTTAACCGAAAGATCACCTCGTTCCAGAATTTATTGCAAAACCTGGGAAACGATGGCAACATGACGGCCTGGGACAAGATCGAAAAATACATAGATCTGTATGCGCAGCGGGTTGTCAACAACAACTGCTTTCAGAAAATGCTTTACCAGGAAATGGCGATGCAGCGGAGAGGCGACCTTGCTGATAGTATTGCTGATATATTGATGAAAAATGTATCTGAGGTACATAAAATATTACAGGATGGCATAGATAACGGCGAGTTTAACCATGATATTGATATGGAAATGGTGATTGGTACCATTTATGGGACCAAAAACTTTATCATCAATGCACCACAACTTACCTCGGCGATGCTGGGGTACGATATACAAGATGAAAAACTATTGGAGGAAAGGCTGAAACCCCGCATAGCCGCCTACATGAAAAAATTATTAAAAGCGTACTTACTGAAAGAACATGATCACACAAATAAATAAACACTTACACGAAAATCCATTTAAACAAATGGTTCAAACCTTTTACCGTATTGCAATTGCGGTGATATTGCCGGGTTTGATACTCAGTACATCCGCCTTTGCGCAGGACAGGACTTTAACTTTGGATGAAGCCATTAAGTTAGGCGTTCAGAACAGCAAAGTATTAAAGTTGTCGCAGTCAAAAATTGACCAGGCTGTATCACAGTACAACCAGGCCAAAGATAAGGCTTTGCCTACAGGCAGCGCCAGTTTGGCTTACAACCGTGCTGAGATACCCGCTAACCATTTGGCGTTCGGTCCAAATAGTTTTGATCTGCCAAAAAGCGCTAATGCCTATTTAGGTATTGTATCGCTCAACGAGGCCATCTTTGCCGGCGGGAAATACAAATACGCCCGCGAATCAACCGACCTGCTGACCAGGGTATCACGCCTGGATGCCGACAAGGATAAGGACGAGATCACTTATGATGTTATCAGCTCATTTTACAACCTGTATAAAGTATTGCAGAGTAAAAAAGTAATCGATACCAACCTGAAATCCATCGATCAGCAGATACACCAGTCGCAGCGCTTTTTTGAACAGGGGCTGGTAACCAAAAACGACGTGCTTCGTTTCCAGTTAAAACGTGCAAATGTTCCGCTGAACGAGATCGACCTGGAAAATAACCGCAAGATCATCAATTACAACCTGGATATTTTATTAGGCTTGCCCGAAACAACCCAGATCAACATCGACCAGATCACGGAAACTGACCACCAGGTAGGTCCGTTAAGCAGCTATATTGATACGGCAATGGCGGCCCGCCAGGAAGTACAGCAGCTGGTATTGCAATCAAAGGTGGCCGAAACTAATATTAAAAGTATACGGGCAAATCAAATGCCAACGCTTTCGGCATCATTTGGCGGATATTATATAGACGCGGCAGCCAATCCAATACCAAAATCGGGCAGTTTTATTACCCCGGTAACGGTGGGTTTAACCTTTGGCTGGAATTTCTCATCACTGTGGACCAACAAAAACAAAGTGAACGAGGCTAAGATACAGCGTGAACAGGTAACCATTAACCAGGGTATCACAGCTGACAATATCCGCAAGGATGTAAACACCAGCTATGAGAATTATATAGTAGCGCTTAATAAGATCAAACTGCTGCAAACATCCATAGACCAGGCTGGCGAGAACGATAAAATACTGCAATCAAAATACAAAAGCAACATCGCATCTGCCACAGACAGGGCCGATGCCGAAACATTGCTTTACCAGGCTGAGATCAACCTAGAACTGGCTAAAGCTGATGCAGGGCTTGCTTATTACACTTTATTAAAATCAACCGGAAAACTTAACAAACAATAAAAAACACCCCAATACAATGGCACAAGAACAAGAACCCAAAAAGAAACCCAATAGAGTAATCCCTATTATACTTGGCATCATACTGATAGGCGGTATTATTTTCGGGGTAAAAGAATACATCTATTACGGAAAACATATTGATACCGATGACGCACAAATAGACGGCGATGTAAGCCCGGTAGTAGCCCGTGTGGGCGGCTATGTAGACAGCATCTTCTTTGAAGAGAACTCACACGTAGAAAAAGGACAGGTATTAGTTAAAATTGATGACCGCGACTACAAAGTAAAATTAGAGCAGGCGTTAGCAGCACAAAAAGGTGCAAGCGCAGGTGTAGGCGTAGGCCAGTCACAGATAATTGCTACTGCAGCTAATTCATCAAGCGCACGCGCACAGGCAGAGTCTGCTGCCGCAAAATTGGAAAAAGCCAATAAAGATTATGCCCGTTATGCTAACCTGGTGAAGGATGGCTCTATCACCCAGCAGCAATTTGACCAGGCAAAATCTGACAGGGATGTGGCTGCGGCAACTTATCGTGCTGCACAGGATCAGTACAAGGCATCATTGGAGCAGGTTGGTACAAGCCGTAACCAGTTAAATGTAACTAACGTAGGCGTTACACAACGCCAAGCCGATGTGGATTATGCTAAATTACAGTTAGGCTATACCACCATCACAGCCCCTTCAGCTGGTATTACCTCAAAAAAGAATGTACAATTAGGACAACTGGTACAGGCCGGGCAGACTTTATTTTCTATAGTTAATGATAACAGCATATTTATTACCGCCAACTTCAAAGAGACTCAGCTGACCGACATGAAAAATGGTCAGAAGGTAGATATTGAAGTAGACGCTTATCCGGACCTGAAATTAAAAGGCCAGGTGTATAATTTTTCGCCTGCTACAGGTGCTAAATTTTCATTGTTGCCACCAGATAATGCTACCGGTAACTATGTAAAAGTAGTACAGCGTATCCCGGTGAAAATAAAGATAGATGCCGATAAAGAAACCATGGCAAAACTGCGTCCGGGAATGAGTGTAAATGTTTCTGTAATAAAAGATGAAAAATAATGGCCGAAACTGGTTTTAAAAAATGGATCATTACGATTACGGTAATTACGGCCTCGCTGCTTGAACTCATCGATACCACTATCGTAAACGTAGCCCTGCCCAAAATACAGGGTAACCTGGGGGCTACCCTTGAGGATGTGGCCTGGGTGGTTACCGGTTATGCAGTGGCCAACGTGATCATACTGCCTATGTCGGGATGGCTGGGCAGTTATTTTGGAAGAAAGAATTATTTCCTGGGTTCTATTATATTATTTACAATAGCCTCGTTTCTGTGCGGTAATGCGCATTCATTAAGCGAACTGGTAATGTTCCGTATACTGCAGGGTGTAGCAGGTGGTGGTTTGATATCAACTGCCCAGGCTATTTTGGTGGAAACCTGGCCGCGCGAACAGATAGGCACCGCAACCGCTCTGTTTGGGCTGGGAGCGGTGGTAGGACCGACTGTTGGACCGACAATCGGTGGCTATATTACCGACCACGCTTCATGGAACTGGATATTTTATGTAAACATTCCGGTAGGTGCTGTTGCAGCATTTTGTGCGTATACCTTTATTAATAAAACGCCCAAGGATGCCAAAGGAAAGCCCATCGACTGGTGGGGCATTGCCCTGCTGGCAATTGCGGTAGGCAGTTTACAGGTTATCTTAGAAAAAGGAGAATCAGAAGATTGGTTTTCAAAAACCTATATACTGGTTTTAACCATAACCGCCATTTTGGGTACCATATGCTTTATCTGGCGCGAGTTGAGCACTGACCATCCGATAGTGAATTTCAGTATCATGCGGCACCGAAGTTTTGCCGTAGGTATGTTTACCTCATTTATCCTGGGCTTCGGATTGTATGGCTCGGTGTTTGTATTCCCGGTGTTTTGCCAGAATTTGCTCGGGTTCACAGCACAGCAAACAGGTGAGCTATTATTCCCCGGTGGTTTATGTACTATATTCATGATGCCATTTATCGGCAAAATGCTAAACAGAGGTATCCCTGCGCAGTTTATGGCGACCATTGGCATGTTCCTGTTCTTTGTATTTACATTTATGCTCAGCAATTCCACTTTGGAAACAGGTGAAATAAATGTACTGGTACCGCTGCTGATCAGGGGTGTAGGGATGGCCTTATTATTTGTGCCTTTAACCACGCTTGCCATTGCCGACCTTAAAGGTGCTGAAATGGGACAGGGTACAGGTTTAAATAATATGATGCGCCAATTAGGCGGCTCATTTGGTATTGCCGCTTTAACCACTGTGATACATATTCGCCAGGCATCGCACCGCAGTGATCTGCTTACTAATATCAATCCATACAACAACGCGTTTTTGCAGCGCATGCAAATGCTGGAACATGGATTTATGGCTAAGGGAAAATCACTATATGATGCAACTAATATGGCCTACCATGCTATTGAAGGCGCAGTTATCAAACAATCATTGTTATTAACTTATAATGATGCCTACCTGTTATCAGGATTGATCATGTTATTTTCTATCCCGCTATTATATCTGCAGCCGTTCAAAAAAGGCAAGGTAAGTATGCCTGCAGATGCACACTAAATGATAAAAGCCGTTCGGATTTGACACTGAACGGCTTTCCCCAAAAAAAATTTAACAATTAAAAGTTTAGTAATAACACTTTCTCAAATCCGGGTTATTTTTCAATGATCCGGGTTTTGAATTTATGGTATCATATGCCCATAAAATTATGTGTTTTGGATCGATAAATCCAAGGGTTTGTAAAAATTTATTATAAACATTAGTGTATACTCAACACTGCCGATTATAACAGCATAACTATCAGTGTTATCATCCGGTTTTTCTTGCATATCTCATCCTGCAATAAATAATCTTATATTAATCTCACAATTACATTTTGTAAACAAAAAGTTCAAAAAGAGATTATTAGGTTAGTATGAAGATATTCAGTAAGGCATTTATTAAGGAATTTTGGAAAGTTATAGTAGCTACATTCTCCGGCTTCATTAATGATAACGGGTTAAAACTAAGTGCATCGCTGGCCTATTACACTGTTTTTTCTATCGCTCCTTTAATTATACTGGTTATCTCCATCTCAAGTATCGTATTAAGGCACTATGCTTTTAATGACACCTTGTACACACAAATAGCTCAATACGTTGGGTCTGATGCAGCCAAACAGGTCCAGGAGATCGTGAAAAACCTACAGCTATCCGGCAAAACAGGTGTTGCGCTTATCTCGGGGGTTGTTATCCTGTTATTAGGTGCCAGTAGTATGTTTATTGAGATCCAGGATTCGCTCAACATTATATGGCGTGTAAAGGCCAAGCCTAAAAAGGGATGGGTCAAATTATTACAGAACCGCTTTTTATCCTTCTCACTTATCATAAGCCTTGGCTTTCTGCTGCTTGTTTCCCTGATCGTTAACCTGGCGGTAAAAGCGTTGAGCACAAGGATAGAGCGCTTTCTACCTGATCTGACGGTAACGCTTTTTGACTTGCTGAACCTGGGGATCACTTTACTGGTGATATCTGTGTTATTCGGCATTATCTTCAAATTTCTACCGGATGTTAAGATCAAATGGAAAGACGTACGTTCTGGCGCGGTATTTACCGCTTTGCTTTTTATGCTGGGCCAATACCTCATAGGCTTATACATTCAATATACAGCACAGGGTTCTGCTTATGGTGCAGCAGGTTCCATTATCGTTATTTTAGTGTGGATCTATTACACATCGGCCATATTATTTATAGGCGCCGAATTTACGCAGGTATACGCCGAAGCCGTAGGAAGCAGTATTGAACCTGCCGAGTATGCCGTGCATGTGCAGCAAACCGAAGTGGAAGAGGTTGTGGATGAATTACCGGCTCAAAACCCCAAACTACAGGGCAACCTGCAATCCATCAGGAAAAACAAAGATCAATAGTTCTCGTGTATATAGGTGATTATCCGTACCATCTCGTCCCGTAGCTCGCGGCCTGGCCTGGTAAAGTTATTGTTCATGAACGAGAATGCCAGCCTTTTTCCCTTACGGGTGACCAGGTATCCGCTTTGGTTATAGTTATTGGATAGCGAACCTGTTTTGGCCCAAACAAAGGGTTGCCCGTTATCGGTTTTATAGGCGCTCTTTATTGTTCCGGCAACTCCCCCGGCAGGCAGCAGGCTGTGCAGCAAGCTATCATTTTTCATCTCATCCGATATTTTACACAGCAGTTTAATAATACTTCTGGGTGTAAACAGGTTAAAACGCGAAAGCCCGGAGCCGTCAACCCACTGGGGAGCATCGGGAAGATCATTCAGGTAATTCGTTTTGGAATAACTGATCACCGAGTCGGCATCCAGTGTTTTAAATTTTACGGCCGAGCATACCAGTAATAATTGTTCGGCAATAAAATTATCGCTGGGCTGCAGCATGCGTTTGTAAACCGTATCAGCATTGGCATCAAAAATGGTTTTGGCATCAGCACTTAAGGGCAGGTGGACTTCTTCAACCTGTTTTTTCAATGTATCCTGTAATAAGCACAGCGTTAGTGCCGTGCTTGTTTTCCAGGGTATTTCTTTACGATAACCTACTGGTATTTGCATTGCGGGATATACAAAGCTATTATCCAAAAAATTGCGCTGCACCCTGAATGAGGCCGGTTTATAATTACTATCGCATTTTAAATAAGGTTGTAAGGTGGATGGGGTTATCTGCAGCACACCGTTTTTACCGGCATATACAACGGCTACATTATCCTCTATGGGCAACTCGGTTATTTCGGCCTGGTAATAGTCGTTATAATCATCCCATGCCCAGCCTGAGCCGTAAAATTCATTTTTATATTGCCCGGATGAAAAGAATAATCTTTTATCCGAATTTTTCAGAAACTCAAGGCCTTTTGTCCCTTTAAGACTGGTATGCAGAAATGATGGATCGCCTGTGCCCCAAAAAACCAATGAATCATGGTGGATAGTATAATTTAAAGCCGGGATCGAGTCGCCCAGCATTTTAAGGCAGGTATAAAAGGTAAACAGTTTGGTATTGGATGCAGGGGTAAAATATTTGTCTGAATTTAGTTCATAGATCATTTTACCGGCATCCATATCATATAAGGCAAATCCGGTAAAATGATCCTTAACAATTAATGAATGTTTAAAAAGCTTCCTGATCTTTCGTTTCCTGATCTTGCCAGCATGGGCTATATCGCTCATAAACAGGATTATACCTGCAATTAAAAAGCATATCACGGTTCTATTCATCACAATAATTTTCTATAACTAAACTTTTTGTTGTAAATTTAATAGTTCCAATTATAAACAAATTGTTATTCAAAATAGCCCATAAAATCAAGCTGCTACCTGTTTTAGGCTTGCTGTGTTTATTATGCTTTAATGCCACGCGGGTAAAGGCACAATATTTTGATATAGAGGGCAAATCAAAATCAGTAAGGTTACCTTTTAAGCTGGTCAGGAACCTGGTTATCATACAACTTAAGATCAATGATAAGGGGCCATTCAACTTTATTTTGGATACCGGTGTAGGTTTGATGATCATCACGGAACCTAAATTAGTTGACTCTATAGATATTAATAATAAACGCACTATAAAAATGCCGGGGCTTGGCGAAGGCAATGCCTATGAAGCTTATGTAACCCCTCCTTTAAAAATTGATATACCCGGGCTTAAGAGTTATGATGTAGCCGCTGCAATACTTAAAACCGATCATTTTAATCTCTCGAATTTTGTGGGCATACCCATACATGGCTTATTGGGATATGAGTTTTTTAACAACCTGGTTGTAAAACTTGATTTTAGCGATAGCACCATAACCGCATATAAGGAGCGAAATATAAGGGCATTCAAAAGGGGAACAAAAATCCCCATGACGGTTGAGGGCCATAAACCTTACCTGGAGGCTATGGTAAAGATGCCCAATGGCACCCAGCAACTATCCAAATTAGTTATTGACCTGGGGGCAGGTCATCCGGTATCACTCGAAAATATGATCAAAAAAAATGGTCTGCCTCAAAAATTTGTGATCGCTAACCTGGGTGTCGGTTTATCAGGACCTATTAATGGCTTTTTGAGCCGTATAGATGAGATCGACCTGGGGAAATATAAGATGAAGAAAGTTATTACATCATTCCCTAATGATTATGATGAGGAAATGATGAAATTTCTGTCTGTACGCCGGGATGGGAACATTGGCGTAGGGATACTTAAAAGATTTACAGTCGTGTTTGATTACCAGGGGGGTGCACTTTATTTGAAACCGAATTCAACATACGGCGATCCTTTTGAACACGACATGAGCGGCATTGAATATTATGCAGCAGGCGATGGATTTAAACATCTGATCATCAGCCGGGTTGAGCCGGGTTCGGCTGCTGATGAAGTTGGCCTTGAAAAAGACGATGAGATCACTGCTATCAATTTTAAGCCAATTGGCGATATGACCCTTGAACAGATCGATAATATGCTTAAGTCAAAAAATGAACGCAACTTGCTGATAGAAGTTTACCATGATCATAGGTACGACAGGGTGATACTCACACTCAGGCGCCGTATATAATTCCTCTCCCTGTTACTTTAACTGGCTTATATTTTCAAAAAATGCAGCCTGAAGGTCCAATAATGAGTTGACCTTTACTTTTTCACCATAAGTATCAAAGCACATAAATTCCACCTTTTCGGGATGTTCAGTATCTGTTCTTTCAAAAAAGTTAAATGTTTTGAAAAAGTAATGCCTGATAACCATATGCTTTTTACGATTGACTTTTGATGCATTTAACCTGAATCCAAATGCATCTATCCACTCGTGGATACGAGAATGTAGCGAAGCTGCAATATTTTTCATAAGTTATGGTATTTTAAGTCTAACGATAAAACCATAACTCTGTTTTTAATTTTCTTATGTTTTTTATTAACAACGGTTTACAAATTTTATCGAAAATAGGGCCTTTGAAATTTATAAAATAGTAGGAAAATTATTTTCTCAGAATGTAATGTAACCTATTGAAATAGTTCCCGTAAAAGGTTGTAATTAATTTATTTAACATACCCTTTATGAGACGAATTAGACACATATTACCATTAATGCTACTAATATGTATGATCAGCATTAACGGTTGTAAAAAAGACAAAACACCTGGTCCTGCAGGGAATGACGGAGCGACAGGCGCCACCGGCCCAACCGGGACTACAGGTGCTACGGGAGCAACTGGTGCTACAGGGCCACAAGGACCACAAGGACCTGCCGGCGGACCAGTTGGACCAACTGGCGCCAAAGGAGCCACTGGCGCTACAGGCGCTACCGGTTCAAATGGTACAAACGGCGCAACTGGAGCCACTGGAGCCACTGGCGCAACGGGTGCTACCGGTACTGGTACAACAGGTGCTAAAGGATCTACCGGCGCCACAGGTGCTACAGGAGCAACCGGCGCTACAGGTGCAACGGGTGCAACGGGTGCTACAGGCGCTACTGGCGCTAAAGGTGCCACAGGTGCTACTGGAACAAATGGCGCAACAGGCGCTAAAGGTGCAACGGGTGCTGCGGGCGCTACAGGTGCTACCGGCGCAAGTGCAACCTCAGATATCAAGACTTATGTAATGTCTAACAAAACAGTTGCTGTTACCGGATCAACATTCTCGGTAGCAGCCATTACACAGACCATTCTTGATCAGGGGCTTGTATATGTTTACTTCAGCAATTCCGGTACATCAGGTCCATGGTTTGCATTACCATATAGCAATGCTGGTACAACTATCAGTCTTGTAAGCATTAACCTGGGATCAATAACTTTAACATCAAATACCTTACAAACAGGTCTTAACTTCAAGATAGTTGTGGTACCTGGTGGTTCTGTTACTGCGATCAGCTTAGCTCATCCGGGTCTTAACTTCAATAATTATGGTCAGGTAGCTGCGGCGCTGCACCTGTCTAACTAATATTCTAACTAATATTCATCATAAAGCCTTCTGTTATATAACGGAAGGCTTTTTTGTTGCATTGTAACAATGATATGATTTTTAGTTATTTAATATTTATAAGTTGAACCTTTGCGTTTTATAGTTGTCTGAATACTTTGAACAATTGCCCCTTATAAAACGATGAAGCCCCTGTTGTTTATTTTTATCCTTTGTTTTCTGGCTGTTACTTATGCTCACGCACAAACCGGCCGCGAGGTAGACGGCCAAGTGATCGACTCAACCAAGCTTTCTGTTCCGGGGGCCAGCGTAAAGCTGATCTCGGACAAAGGAGATAGTACGGTAACTGTGACGGATGCCACCGGTAAATTCGTTTTTCCTGCTGTTAATGGCATCAAATTTACACTCACTATATCTTCTATCGGCTATCAAAGCCTCATCAGGCATTATACCCTTGATAATGACACCAAACCCGCTGTGCTTGACCCCATATTATTAAAAACGGAAATGAACATGCTGAAAGGGGTTACCGTAGTGGGGGTGAACCCGGTTACTTTAAAAGAGGACACGGTTGAATACAAAGCCAGTGCCTATAAAGTGCGGGAAAATGCGCCCGTTGAAGATCTGATCAAAAAATTGCCCGGTGTGGATGTAGATGTGAACGGCAATGTTACTACCCAGGGAAAACAGGTAACCAAAGTGCGGATAAACGGAAAAGACTTTATGGGGGGCGACGTACAAAGCGCCACTAAAAACCTGCCTGCCGATGTGGTTGAAAACATCCAGATGATAGATGATTATGGAGATCAGGCCAATTTAACGGGTGTTAAAACGGGCGAACCTGATAAAATAATGAACATTACCATCCGTAAGGATAAAAACTATGGTTACTTTGGGCAGGCTACAGCCGGCGATGGTGAAGATCTGCTGCCAAAAGACCAGGGCATTCCCGATAAGAACCGTTACCTGGGATCTTTAAACTCGTTCCGCTTTAACGGCGATCAGCAAATGGCTTTATTGGGAAGCATTAATAATACCAACGTAAATACTTTTTCTTTTAATCCTTCCGGTGGGGGTGGTGGGTTTGGCGGCGGTGGGGGTCGTGGTAATGCAGGGCGCGGAGGCGGTCAAAATACCGGTAGTTTGATCACCACACAAAACGGCATCACTGATGCACATTCACTGGGCGCCAATTTTCGTGATCAATGGGGAAAGGCATTATCGGTATACGGCAGCTATAGCTTTTCAGACAATACGGTTAAAACCAACAGCACCAATTTACAGCAGAACACTAACCCGGTAAACCCAAGTACCAATAACCAGGTAAGCAATGAAGTGGACAGGAATACCAACCACCGCTTTACCTGGAATATGGAATATAAGCCCGATACGATCAACTATTTAAAGGTAACCCCTACTTTTTCATATGCAGGCACCAATACCAACGACCAGGAAGATGTTAATTATGTGCGGAACGGTACTGTAAGCTCTGCTTACACCTCTTCAGCTGTTGGTAATTCCACCGCTCCAAATTATGGTATCACGGCTTTGTTAAACCACCGTTTTCATAAACATGGCCGAAACATAAGTTTGAATGTCAACTTCAGCTCGTCCATCAGCAACCAGTACCAAAACCCGACCTATGATTATACAGTAGGATTACCAACCGCCCCTACCGATCAGCAGATAAGTACTTACAGCCGCACAAACACCATCGGTACAACGCTGTCCTACCTTGAACCTGTCGGAAAGTATTCTTTCCTGGAGTTTAATTATGCTTTCAGCCACTCATCAACTGTGAACAGTAAAGAAACTGACGTACTGGATACCACCGGTACTAGTACCAACACTTACCTGACTGCCTTTTTTCCCGACAGTGCTTTGAGCAATGATTATAATTACACCTTTACAACCAATCGTTTCGGTCTAAATTACAGGTATGTACAAAAAAAATATAATTATACTTTGGGTATAGCAGCTCAGCCTGCCGTGCTGGATGGTTATTCACCTTTAACCGGCATATCAACCCATGTAAATACCTTTAATATTATACCTACTGCTCGGTATATCTATAATTTTTCGCGAAGCCAGTCTTTCAGTGTAAATTATAATGGCTCAAGCAGTCAGCCCAGCTTTACACAGTTGCAGCCTGTGATTGATTTTTCCAATGCATTATACCCGGTACAGGGTAACCCCAACCTGAAGCCCCAGTTTACCAACAATTTTTCCATACGTTACAACGCCTTTAGTTTTGCCACAGGCAACGTCTTGTTTGCCAACCTGAGATTTACCCAGATCAACGACCAGGTGGTAACCAATACCATCACTTATCCGCGCAATTATGCACCGGATACAAGATTTTCAAATACCATCCTGACCAACTATCTGAATGCAGACGGCTACTACAATGTGGCGGGTAATTTAGTTTACTCCAAGCCGTGGGACAACCGGAAATTTACCCTGATGTTTACCGGTACCGTTAACTACAGCAACAGCATAGGTTATTTAACTAATATTGATTCGGCTAGTTATGCCTCTACCACTCAAAAAAATATTGCTAAAAATCTGCAAATGACACCGGGCGTACGGTTCAGAGTAGATATAACGGATGTGATAGATGCGCAGTTTCTTACAAACTACGCCATTAACCGCACCAATAACTCTGTAAATAGTCCAATAAATAACAATCCGTTTACACGTACATGGAATTTAGCGTTAAACGGCAAAAATTATTTTGGCGACTGGACCTTTAGCTATGATTATGGCAAAGCTATTAATTATGGTTACAGTTCTGGCTTAGGTACGGTAACAAACCCTAACATATTAAATTTATACCTGGAACGCAGGTTTTTGAAGGATCACCGGGCAACCATACGCCTTTCGGCTTTCGACTTATTTAACCAAAATACCGGCTTTTCATCATCATCAACCGCAAGCTCCTTTACCGAAACGCATGTCAACAGGCTTTCCCGTTACTACCTGGCAACCTTTACCCTTCGCCTGCAAAAATTTGCGGGTAAGGCGCCAACCCAAAACAATCCTGAAAGAGGGTTCAGAAGAGGCAACCGAAACGGTGGCGGTGGACCAGGTGGTGGTGAGTAAAAGATTTATTTGGTGGTATTGACGGTCACACTATTGATCACCTGTTCCAGCTCATGAAGGTCAAATGGCTTGGCTAGGTAACTTTCGGCACCGGCATGTGTTGCCAGCAACTGGATATCGCTGTTTGCCGAAAAATAGATTACAGGTATATTTTTTAGATCTTCCGCTTTTTTCAATGCTTGTGTAGCGATAATGCCACCCGAATCGGGAATCCAGTTATCCATCAAAATAACATCGGGGTGTATGCCAGCAACTTTTTGGGTTATATTATTGCAATCCGTGAATGTATGCACTTCCCAGCCCTGTTCTTCTAAAACATAACTGCATATTGAAAGTATATCTTCATCATCATCAAATATGACAATTTTCCTGGTAGAAGTGTTATCCATTTCGGGAGTGCTCGTGCTGGTTAAGAGTGAATGCTTAATTTAAGATACTTTTTAATGGCACAAATGTTTTAATTATTTTAAATAAATCAAATACGTATATTTATATCATGCGTAAAATGCTTAATAATAGGTGTTTATAAATATTGCATTTACAGAATAAAGCTTTCTTACTATTTAGCTTATTAAGTGTGGATCAAAAGCCCGGCATTTATTTACATATTCGCAGCACATACAGCAGATGTCTTTCATAAAGGGCTGCAGAACG
>JBEHXM010000051.1:0-31333 GCA_048498695.1 Bacteroidota bacterium | reverse complement strand
TCTGTTTCATTCAGCCGTTCCCTACCTATAATAAAATAGGTAGGGAACGGCTGAATGAAACAGACACCCGGTTTTGTTTCGTTTTACCAATGGTAAATAGAGAATTTAAGAGGTTTCCCTATTAAATTAGAAAAGGCCCGCGAAGGGCCTTTTCATAACAAAACAAAACAATAAACTACCCTATTTGAATGAGGTTTCCACCTTCGTAATTTTCCATTCGCCACCTGTGTTTTGTGCTGTGATCACATCAGTACGGGTAAAGTCGGCATATTTCATATCAACCTTTACTATGTTCACACCATCCATGTCCTGTAAAATACTTTTGGTACACTGGCAATCCTGTTCAACATTCGCACCAGATTTTAACGCATTCATTATTTGCGATTTGTGCAGTATGTTTACATTGTCTCCGCGTTTCATGCTAAACACCGCATCATCATCAATGGCATCGTCAATCCCGGTAAGATTGCCGTGCACTACAGCGTTTAAATAAGTGTTCATTACTTCGTCTTTAGTAAGTTTGTTATGACCGGTCAGGGATGCGGCCTGTGACGCTCCGCAAACCAATAATAAGGCCAGTCCCATCATCATTGCTCTTAAAGTTTTCATAGTATTCGGTGTTATATTTATAATTTAATTACGACTATAAGACAGCAGCACATCGTGCTTCGTTACATCAAAAAGTGCTAAATTGAGTCATTTAACAAACATTTAACATTTATTGCCTAACATTCAGATATTTGCATCAACAGAATAATTTAAACTGAAATGGTTGAGTTTACCACCGTCATTTTACAATTTGCAGAACAGGGTGAAAAAACCGGGTGGAGCTATATTGAGATCCCTGCTGATATAGCACAACAGATGAGGCCCGGCAATAAAAAATCCTTTAGAGTAAAGGGTATGCTGGATGCTTTCCCGGTAAATGGTATGGCACTGATGCCGATGGGTGAAGGCAATTTTATTATGGCGTTAAAAGCTGAGGTGAGGAAAGGGATACATAAAAACGTCGGTGCCATGCTGCAGGTAAGGTTAGAAGAAGACAAGGATTTTAAAGTGGAGATGCCTGCCGATCTGCAGGAATGCTTTGATTTTGAACCGGAGGCTTTTGCGTTTTTTAATACCCTGGCCAAGTCGCACCGCGAGTATTTTATCAAATGGATAGACAGCGCTAAAACCAGCGAGACAAGAGCTAAAAGGATCATCAATACCGTAAATGCCATGCTAAGGAAGTGGAGTTACAACGAGATGATAAGGGCGATGAGAAAGGACTAAATTAAACCGGCAGCTATGAGGAAAGTTGATTATCCAAAAGTATATTTATACAGGCGTGTGGTAAAAGCGAAATTATTTATTGACCAGCATTACCATGAGCTGATCAACCTGGACGCCATATCGGGCAGGGCATTTTTCTCGAGTTATCATTTTATCCGGTTGTTCAATAAAATATATGGTAAAACGCCGCATCAATATCTAATCAGGGTTAGGATAGATAAAGCTAAAATGCTTTTGAGAACTGCCATGCCCGTGCAGCAGGTTTGTTTTGCTGTGGGGTTTGATAGCGTAGGTTCTTTTTCAACCCTTTTTAAAAAAATAACTTCTTTAAACCCCTCACAATTTCAGCATCAGCAATTACAACGCAACCTCGAGATCAGTAAAGCGCCACTAAAATTTATACCCAATTGTTTCGCCGAACAAAATGGCTGGACAAAGAATAGCAATTTTCAAGAAGTGTGAACCGCACTGAAAGTTGAGATTTGAGTAAACAAAAAAAGCAATGATCACAAAAATGAACCATGTCAGCATATTTGTCCTCGATCAGGACAGTGCTTACGATTTTTATGTAAACAAACTGGGGTTTGCAGTACATACCGATGCCCCTATGGGTCCGGGAATGCGCTGGCTAACAGTTACACCACCCGACCAGCCCGGACTGGAACTGGCATTGATGGCGATCAATGAAGGCATGATGTTCGATAAAGAATCAGCGAAGCAAATGAAAGAGCTGGTAAGCAAAGGAACCTTTGGTTTCGGCGTATTTGAATGTAATGATCTGCTCGCTACCTACGAGGAACTGAAGGCCAAAGGTGTAGAGTTTACCAAAGAGCCAACCAATGAATTTTACGGCTACGAAGCTTTATTTAAAGATGATTCGGGTAATTGGTTTTCGCTGGGGCAGAAGAAAGGTTGATGTGCGGATGTGCGGATGTGCAGATGTGCAGATATGCGAATATGCAGATGTGTAAATGCCGGGAATTATAATTTACGATCGCTAATCATTCTTTTTTCGTAGACGATTCATTTTTTCTTCTACATGAGCCATTACTTCTGAATGGTTATGCACACGCCCGGCTTCTCCGTCTGCTAAACCAGCTTTTATACCGTCAATCGCCTCATGTGGAAGGTCCCCCCAATCATCATCATCCAGTTGATACTCAAGGCCCATCTTTTTTAAAAAAGCCTCCACGGCAGGCAAATCTCCGACCTTATCTATTTCTACTTTTAATGTTGCCATATTCAAATTTACTAACACATTAAGTATGTTCATAATTTCATTAATAAATCCCGGATGTTCAAAACATCTGCACATCTAAAATCCGCACATTTGCACATAATAATTATATTTACCCATCCATATTTTTTAACGCGGAATGAGTGAAGATCTGACCATCAACAATACACCTGATAATAACGAAGACAAGAAAATACACAATATAGCTACCCTCGGCGGCTTGTATGAAAACTGGTTCCTGGATTACGCTTCCTACGTAATTCTTGATCGTGCTGTTCCGCACTTACATGATGGTTTAAAGCCGGTGCAGCGCCGTATACTGCATTCGCTAAAAGAGATGGACGACGGCCGCTTTAACAAGGCAGCCAATGTGATTGGAAACACCATGAAATATCACCCGCATGGTGATGCTTCCATTGGTGATGCCATGGTACAGATAGGACAAAAGAACCTGCTGATCGATTGCCAGGGAAACTGGGGCGACCCTATCACCGGGGATTCGGCAGCGGCACCGCGTTATATTGAGGCGCGTTTATCCAAATTCGCTAACGAGGTAGTTTTCAACCCGGATACCACCGAATGGCAGGCCAGTTATGATGGGCGTAATAAGGAGCCTATTACCCTACCAGTAAAATTTCCCTTATTGCTGGCACAGGGGGCGGAGGGTATTGCCGTGGGTTTGGCAACCAAAATATTACCGCACAATTTTGTTGAATTGCTGGATGCTTCTATAGGGGTGCTCAATAATATCAGTCCCAACTTAGTTCCAGATTTCCCCACAGGGGGTATGGCCGATTGTTCGGCTTACAATGAAGGTCAGCGGGGAGGCAGGGTACGCGTGCGCGCCAGGATACTGGAGCGCGATAAAAAGACACTGGCCATTACCGAAATACCTTTCGGCACCACGACCGGCAGTTTGATCGACAGCGTGATATCGGCAAATGACAAGGGTAAGATCAAGATCAAAAAGATCGAAGATAACACGGCGAAGGATGTGGAGATCATTATCCACCTGGCACCGGGTATATCGCCCGATGTGACCATTGATGCGCTGTATGCCTTTACTGATTGCGAGGTTTCTGTATCGCCCAATACCTGCGTGATCCAAAATGATAAGCCGCGTTTTATGAGTGTGAATGACATGCTTACCGAGAGCACGCATTACACCAAAGACTTGCTGAAACAGGAATTGCAGATCAGGCTGAAGGAACTGATGGAGAAGATATTCTTCAGCTCACTGCTTAAAATATTTATTCAGGAGGGGATGTACAAGCATCCTGATTATGAGGGGTCGGGTAATTTTGAAGGTGTGGTAGAGGTGTTGAACAATTTATTTTTGCCCTTCTTCCCGCAGTTTTACCGCGAAATATTGCCTGATGATTATAAACGGCTGATCGATAAACCGATGAGCAGTATCACGCGTTTCGATGTGAAAAAGGCGGACGAGCAGATGAAAGCTTTAGAGGGAGAGATCAAAGAAGTAAAGCATCACCTGAAACATCTGAACGATTATGCCATCGCCTGGTTCCAGAAACTGAAAGATAAATACGGTAAGGGCCGTGAACGCAAAACAGAACTGCGGACCTTTGATAAGGTGGAAGCTACCCAGGTAGCCCTGGCGAATGTGAAGCTGTATGTGAATAAAGTGGATGGCTTTATAGGTACCGGTTTAAAGAAAGACGAATTTGTTTGTGATTGCTCGGATATCGATGAGATCATTGTTTTCCGTGCTGATGGAAAGTGTATCATTACCAAGGTACAGGATAAAATATTTGTTGGTAAGGAAATAGAACATGTGGCCGTATTTAAAAAGAACGACGAGCGCACGGTTTATAACATGATCTACAAAGATGGTCAAAGCGGCATCAGCTATATCAAACGCTTCAGTGTAGTGGGTGTTACGCGCGATAAGGAATACGACCTCACTAAAGGCAGCAAAGGCTCACGTATGCTTTATTTTACTGCTAACCCTAATGGCGAGGCCGAAGTGGTTACCGTACAACTGAAGCCTCATGCCAAACTCAAAAAGCTGCAATTTGACGAGGATTTTGCAGCACTAGCTATTAAAGGCCGAAACTCGATGGGTAATATCATCACCAAATACCCGGTAAAAAAGATCATCCTCAAAAGCAAGGGTATATCCACATTGGCCGGCAGAAAAATATGGTATGATGAGATATTAAAACGGCTAAACGCGGACAGCCGTGGTAAATACCTGGGCGAGTTTGATGGGGATGACCGTGTGCTTACTGTAATGAGCAATGGCACATACGAACTCACCAGTTTCGATCTGAACAATCACTTTGATGATAAGATGACCCTGATCGAAAAGTACAACCCTGAAAAAGTATATTCGGTAGTGCATTTTGATGGCAAGTCGAAAAATTACATGGTAAAACGGTTCGTTTTTGAAAACATCGCCATAGGTAAACAAACCAGTATTATCAGCGAGGAAGGCGGGTCGAAATTGATATTCATCTCCGGCGCATCCCAGGCTGTAATAAAAGTTGAACAATTAAAAGGCAAAACTCAGGTGCCAGAAACCGTAGAGCTCAACCTTGCAGATCTGATAGATGTGAAAGGAATGAAGGCAATGGGTAATCGCATTTCGGCAAATGTGGTACAGAAAGTTGAACTGATAGCCGAGCACGATGATGAGTTGGATGTGCCAGATCCCGAACCGGATTCGGTAGAAGATACCGAGATCATTATTACTCCTGAAGATAAAACAGCGGTGGATATAATTCCAGAATCTGCGGCAATTCCTGAACAAAAAACGGAGCAATCAGAGAAATTATCAGAAAAATCGATGGAATCTCAACAGAAATCAGTAGAATCATCACCAAAAGAATCGGCGGAACCGCCCAAAAAGAAAATTGATTTTGAGATCACCAATCCTGATGATATTGATATAGATGATAAAGGGCAGCTGGGTTTGTTTTGAAATATTATACCCTTTTGTCATTCTGAGCATAGCGAAGAATCTTCTTCTACATGCATGTCGAATATGCAAGTCGAAGAAGATGTTTCACTGCGTTCAACATGACAAATCCTTGTTTATCTTTTTTCCATTTTGTCATTCTGAGTGATAACGAAGAATCTTCTTCTACATGCAGGGCGAATATGCAAGTCGAAGAAGATGTTTCACTGCGTTCAACATGACAAATCGTTGTTTTATCTCTGTCCTTTTTGTCATTCTGAGTGATAACGAAGAATCTTCTTCTACATGCATGTCGAATATGCAAGTCGAAGAAGATGTTTCACTGCGTTCAACATGACAAGTCTTTGTTTTATCTTTTTTCCATTTTGTCATTCTGAGTGATAACGAAGAATCTTCTTCTACATGTAGGGCGAAGAGGCAAGTCGAAGAAGATGTTTCATTGCGTTCAACATGACAGATAGTAGCTTTATTTATACTTTTCCCAAATAAATTTCCGTATCATAACGGAACATTACCGAGCCATTGGTTTGATACTGATCGAAAAGGTCTTTGAGCAATAAGCTGAAAGCATGGCCTTCTTCTGTTCCCTGGGCGGGGACATAGGATGATGAAAATGCCCGGCCGTTCAACTGCTCCAGGTTGAATACCTGGAAGTTTGGAAATTTGACCAGCTTATATTTGCCATCACGGAAAAAATTGGCAAAATCAGTATCGGTGAGGTTTTGATGATTCACACGTTCATAGTCGCTGCTTTGCTGCTGCAGTAATATTTCATAGGCAATAGCAAAATCGTCTGCATCAACACAACGGTTATTCCATATCAACGCTACATGACCATATGGTGCCGATATCCGTTTAAACTCTGCTTTTGTTTCTGCATTGTTAAACCAATGGAAAGCCTGGGCACAAACAATCAGGTCGACAGCTTTATCGGGAAGGGTGGTAGCTTCTGCCGTTCCGTTCACAGAATGAAAACCGGGGTAATGTTTTAATTGCTTTTCTGCTTCGCGGCGCATAGCCTCGTTGGGCTCTACTCCATAAACGTTATATCCGCGGTCAAGTAACAAGCTCGTAAATATGCCGGTGCCTGAGCCAATATCAGCAATTGCCGAATCATTGGTTAAATGACATTGTTGCTGCAGGTGGTCAATTGCCTTATCAGGATAACCGGGGCGATATTTGGCATAATTCTCCACCCGGTTGCTGAAGCGTAAAGTTGGATCATTTGCCATAGATAGAATATCAGATAAAAACACGCCATCCGCCCGGCGCCGGACTATATACTTATATAAAATGCAGCTTCAAAAACATGCCCGTATTTCAAGTGCTGGATAGCTTCTTTCTGAGTGATATCAACATGTTTGCCTTCGGTATCTGCACAACCCAGCCAGGGCTCAATACAAAGGAAATCTGCACCCGGTTTTGCCCAAATCCCCAGGTAATTAAAATGTGGGAATTCTACAGATAACGTCTGGTCGTGCTTGCTGCTTTTTATCGTTACTTCGCGCGAGCGGATGTTCTTAAAAACCCAGGCATCCTGTTTAAACATATCCCGCGCAAGCGGTAGCTTTTTGCCATCCGTCTTTACAGGCTGGGTTTCGCCTGTAAAATAGCCTTCGGTAGATAGCAGATGTTTTTGCAATTGCTCCTCTGTTTCAAACTCCAGGTAGTAATCCTCATAGCTTTCACCTACATTGAAGGGCACGTTAAACGCCGGATGACCGCCTACCGAAAAATAAATAGTATCATGCTCGTGATTGATTACCTTGTAAGTGACCCTTAGTGCATTATCGATCAGGTCATAATAAACCTGGGAATCAAATTTATAGGGATATACCTCAAGTGTATGATCTGAATAAGGTAATGAAAACCGGGCAGATATATCATTTGAACCGATAAGCAATAGCTCCGACTGGCGGTTGAACCCATGCCTTTCCATTTTATAGGCCTTGCCATTAACCAGTAATTCGTTATTGATCAATCCACCCACTACCGGGAACAGGTTTGGCGCGTGCCAGGGCCAGATATTTGGGTCGCCCTGCCACAGATGTTCTACGCCCGAAACTTTGTTAAGAATGGAAGTCAGTTCTCCGCCTTTATTGCGGATGGCTACTTTTAAAAAATCGTTTTCAATGATGGTCATAGGTATTGGTTATTTATCGGCATTAGAAAATACAAATTACAGCAATTTTTTCAAAAAGCAGACCATTTATACTAACCAATAAAATTAAACCTTGTTCAAAAGATTTGCAGAAAGCTGTTGTCCGGGCTTTAGTTATATATCCAGGCAATTATCCGGCCTGTAAAAAATAGAAGTTGATTTGAGGTAAAAAAGGCCCGGCGAAATGCCGCTGAAAGGCAATTCTTTAAACCCTTTATCTTTCAAAAAATTGATGCCTTCCTGGTAGCGTTCACGCTCAGAATCATCTAATACGATCACACCTTTTGCTGATACCGCATTTACTGCCTGTTTACAGCAGTTAACCCGGTCGCGCCCGTCTACTATAATGATATCGAATTTCTTTTTCAGCGTTACAGGCATCCGGCAATAATCTCCGTCTGTCGTCAATTCGCAAAAGATCATTTCGGAATTTGCAGGCTTGGTACTAACTATTTTATCGTACCATTCTTTGTCGTGCTCAACCGAAACTACTGAATCAGCACGTTTGGCATAAAAATAAGTGGAGTTACCAGAGCCAAATTCAAAAATTTTAAGCTTATCTAACTTGTTTTTGACGAAATCTATAAACGAATAAGTTACCCAGGGGATAGGATTATTGTCTTTATCAACCGGTGCCCTGGAAATAAATGCATTGAACCATCCAATTTCATCAAGGTAACCGTTATCATTAAATGCCAGCAGTATGCGCAACCGTTTTGGCGCTGTAAACACTTTATAAAGTAAACCGATTTTACTACTCATATTTGTGTGGTTTTTTGAATGAATAAATAAGAATGAGATGTCATTACCCCGATTGATTTAGATATCAATGATCAAGAACGTTGCGCTTGAATGGGGAACAAGATGCCGGCTAAAGCAAAGGGCTAAGCACGGGATGGGTCAGCATACAAGCAATCTCATAACAAACACAGGGCTGTTTAGTTTTGGGCAATTGCATATTGGTTTTCGGGACGGCCGCAAAATCCTTTAATCATCATCATCCTTTTTCTTCTTTTCCAGGATCACAAAGGCACTGCGCTTGGGTGCAGGCATTACAGAGTTTTCGCCTTTCACATACTTCCATACTACCTCGTTTAGCTCCAGATCGGGCACTTTATCTTCCTTTGCGAGGTTGAAAAACTGGGAGCGCCTGCTGCTTTCATTGTCTGCAACGTTACGCTGCTCCAGATCTACCTGTGCGGGTTTGGCGGTATATGGAGTTAGATCAGGCTTGCTGGTAAAGCAATCATATAGCGGCATGGCTGCGGCATCATACTGGCTCATTGGCGGCAGGCCCAGGATCAGCTCGATGGTTCTGAGTACACCGGAGGTAGAGTACATGCCATGAATAACGGCATTTCGTTTTACATAAGGCCCTGCCACAAATACCGGAGAGCGGTGCGCATCCACATGATCGGGGCCGTTTTGGGCGTCGTCTTCTAATATAAACACAACCGATTCCTTCCATATCGGGCTTTTTGAAAGATGTTCCAAAAAACGGCCTATGGCCAGGTCGTTATCGCCTACTGCCGCAATTGGCGATATGGCGCCCTTGTGCTGGCCGCTGGTATGGTCATTACAAATACGAACTGTATTAAATTGAGGAACAGCATTGATATTCAACAAAGAATCAAAATCATGCTCCCATATCGCCTCGCGTGTCAGGTCTTTGATGTTCAGATCGAAGCTTGGCGCTTTTTCGCAGTAATGCCCTTGCAATGTCTTGATATTGGGCTTATAATCATCGGCAAATTCACCATAAGTACGGTAGCTTACGCCCGCGCGTTTGCAATAATCCCAGATATAGCCGTCGCGCGGATCACCGGCTTTTCGTGTACCTTCCGAGTCGTAATTACCACCCCGGCCGCCGTAACTGGTAGGCCATGTCTTTTCAATAAAATCGGTAGCGTAAGCGGCCGTGCTCCAGTTGTGGCCATCGGCGCTTACTTCGGCGTCCACATAAAAATTATCCAGTAACACAAACTCGCTGGCAATGGCGTGGTGGTTTGGCGTCACATGCTGGCCGAAAATACATAGCGAAGTATCCCCGTTACCCTGCGGCATATCACCCAAAACCTGGTCGTAAGTGCGGTTCTCCTTAATGATATAGAATACATGTTTTATCGGCGATACCTCTCCGCGTTTACGGGGTATGGGATTGCCTTCTATGCCGTCAGCCTGTGCCGCTTTTTTTGCAGTGAATGGCGTATTAGCGTAAACCTGTTTGGTATAAACTTTAAGCTGTGCTTCCTGTGGTGCTTTTATAAATGATAGGGTGCCCTTAAACAAGCCGCCAATATATTGCTCTTTGCTGTTTACCGCACCTTGCTGGTAGCCGCTGTTATCTACCTTTTTTACAGGCTGAGGCCCCTGTGGGTTAGCCATTGAGGTAAAACCCTTGCCATTGGATACCAGTATTTTGCTGCCTAACGTTTTTACATTGGTAGGGTACCAGCCTACTGGTATAAAACCCATACTGCGGCTGCTGCCGGGTTTGCTCACATCAAATACTGCAAGACAGTTATTATCAGCGTTAGCAATGTACAGTGTCTTCTCATCGGGTGATAAGGCCAGCCCGTTGGTGGTTGACCCGGTAAGCCGGGTGGGGTATAGCGCGGTAGATACAGTTTCGACGATCTTTTCAGTAAGGGTATTAATGATTGAAACAGAATTGTCGTTGGCATTGGCAACGAAAAGATAAGTGCCTTTTTTATTCAGGAGTAATTCGTTCGGGTGATTGCCTGTTTTGAGGCTTTTGGTAAAGCTTTGTGAAGCAGTATTAAAGACCACTACTTTTTCGCCGCCCCAGATAGAGATATACAGATTTTTGCCGTCCGGCGACAGGATACAACTGTAAGCTTCGGCAGGTAGTTTAAAGTGTTTGAGTACTTCATTATTTTTCAGGTCGACAATGTATAAAGCGCTGTCTTCTTTGGTAACTGTATACAGGCGGGTATTGCTTTTGTTGACGGCAATGCCTGTAGGGCAGACCTTGTTTTTTGGCCATGCATCCGGTGCTAATTTTATTGTATCTGCCTCGCCAATCTTATTATCCTCAATATGGAAAGCCAGTATCCGGTTATCATTACCGCCTGATGCATACAGCATTTTCTCATCATGGCTAAAAGCCAGCCCGTACCATGATTTTTTGATGATCCGTTCATCCAGCAGCTTTTCATTTTTTGGGTCGATCAGTTGGATAGATTGGGTGCTTTGCCCGTTATTGGTAACCGCCAGCAACCTGCCCGATGCTGATAATTGGATATTCAATGGCAGATCGCCTAATGGCAACGAGGTACCCGCCGGACTCAATTTCCAACCATTAGGTAAAAGTACCTGGCCGGTTTGTTCTATTTTACCAGGAACTTGTGCCCAAATCTCTGGGGCTATAATAAAAAGGAGGATAGTGACGGGAATCAGCTTTAGTTTCATATTGGCAGGCAGTTAATAAATCAAAAATACTGATTGATTTGATGCAACATCCACTATTAACAGAAACTTAATAGTAATCTTACCTCGTCATCTATGAGGATTTGAGAATCTACCTTATAAATTTAGGCGCGAATTATTTGTATAGTTTTAAATGTTTGGTAAAACCATCGATGTATTCCCTATCAAAGGGGCCTATCCCCAAAGCAGTGTATTCCATTCCTTTTAACTCAGTCAGCCCACTATCTCTCACCAGGTAGCAAATATCTTTGCCTTTGTCATCATCGGCTAACTTGTCATAGATCTGTTTAATTTCATCCTCTGAATTTACTTCCAGTATGATCTTGCCCTGGCCGCTCTTAAACCACTCCTCAATTTTTTGCGGATATTTTTGGGCTGTTTGCAAAAAAGCCATCAGGCTGGCATGACTGGCCTGCGCCGCAGCTTTCCCTGCCGACATGCCAAGGTCAGTCCGTAAAACAATCACTTGTTTCATGTCGCTTATTTCAAAAGTTCCGGTCTTATTTTATCCGTAAACTCTTTGGCAAATTTATTTAGCTTGGGCTGTATAACAAAGGCGCAGTATGATTTATTGGGGTTATCGTTGTAATAATTCTGGTGATAATCCTCAGCCTTGTAAAAGTCGCTTGCAGGGGTTATTTCGGTAACGATGGGTTTGTCAAATACCTTTTCATCGGTTAATCTTTTGATCATCGCTTCCGATTGCTGTTTTTGCTCGTCGTTATAATAAAATATCGCCGAGCGGTATTGCGTACCCACATCATTACCCTGGCGGTTAAGTGTGGTGGGGTTGTGCGTCCTGAAAAACACCAGCAGTAACTCGTCAAAAGTTATTTCATCCGCGTCATACTCCAGCTGGATCACTTCGGCATAGCCGGTATCGCCGTTGCATATTTCCATGTAGGTAGGGTTAGCTGTATGCCCGCCCATGTAGCCTGATGTTACCGACTTTACACCTTTAAGCGTTTGGAATATAGCCTCCGTGCACCAGAAGCAACCATTCCCGAATGTTATTTTCTGTATGTTCATAGTAATTTACTAACGAATATAATACCGTTTTGATTGTTTGCTGCCATTGGTTGCCGAATATGTCAATATTATTACTAAGTTTATAAATAAACCTTCCGGATATGAAAACAGCTGTTTTAATTGCCCGTTCGGCACTCGGCCTTATTTACCTGTCGTTCGGCCTCGATTTTTTTCTTCATTTCATTTCGCATATCGTTAACATACCGCCTTTGGACGATCAGGCGAATTCCTTTTTAGGGGCGTTAGCCGCATCAAAATACTTTTTTCCCTTTCTGAAAACCATTGAGATCATTTTCGGACTCTTTTTACTGACCAACCGCAATGCTTTGCTGGCAGTGATAGCCCTGTTTCCTGTTACGGTAAACATATTCTTATTTCATGCCTATATGGCACAGCCGGTATTACTGCTTGGCAGTGCAATGTTAGTGTTTAACCTGTTTTTAATATTTGCCTACCGTAAATACTATGCGGCCTTGTTTATGGTTTCGCCGCAGATATAAACAGGCGATAAAAATTAATTATTCATTAATATGAGTTTACTGAGCAAACATTTATAATTTAGTGTCTGCAATACATTTATTACCAATTTAACCATCATGCCTTTATTTAAAATATCACAATACACAGTAAGAACACTCATTTTGCTGTCACTGATCATTTGCAGCCCGAAAGGCTTTAGTCAACCCCGCACCAGAGCTGATTTTGATAAAGACTGGCATTTTCATTTAGGGGACATAAGCGGTGCTGAAAACCCATCAATGAATGATGACAGCTGGCGCACGCTCAACCTGCCGCACGACTGGAGTATTGAGGGTAAATTCAGTAAAGATAATCCCGCTACTTATGATGGCGGCGCTTTACCGGGTGGCATAGGCTGGTACCGCAAGGCTTTTATTGTTCCTGCGGCTTCTAAAGACAAAAAAGTTTATATTGATTTTGACGGTGTTTACCAAAAAAGCACAGTTTGGATCAACGGACACGAATTGGGTTTTAGACCGAATGGCTATATCTCGTTCCGCTACGACCTGACACCATATTTGAAATTTGGGGGTAAAAATACCATCGCTGTTAAGGTGGATAATTCGGTTCAGCCAAACTCACGCTGGTATTCCGGTTCGGGTATTTACCGGAATGTTTGGCTGGTAACCACCGATAAAGCCGCTATAGATCATTGGGGTACTTATGTAACTACACGCGAGGTAAGCGAACAATCGGCCATGGTGCATTTGCAAACCCACGTAAAAAACAGTGGCAGCCCGGTGAATGTCACTTTGGCAACAACCATTTACAATCCGGCAGGTAAATCTGTGATCACGCAAATTACCGCCGAAACGGAGGTGACGGCATCAAACTACATTGCGCAGGATATAAAGATCACAAAGCCCGAATTATGGTCGGTGGATCATCCACACTTATATAAAGCGGTTACCAAAGTGATGTCAGGTAAGACCGTTATTGATGAATATACAACCTCATTTGGTATACGCTATTTCAATTTTGATGCGGATAAAGGGTTTTCCTTAAATGGCAAGCCAATGAAGATATTAGGGGTTTGCGATCATCACGACCTGGGCAGTTTAGGCGCTGCCATTAATACCCGCGCACTGGAGCGGCAGCTGCAAATGCTGAAAGCAATGGGTTGCAATGGTATACGTACCTCGCATAACCCGCCCGCGCCGGAGTTGCTCGACCTGTGTGATAAAATGGGTTTTATTGTAATGGATGAAGCTTTTGATTGCTGGGAAAAAGGGAAGACCAAATATGATTACCACCTTTATTTTAAAGATTGGCATAAACGTGATCTGGAAGACCAGGTGCTGCGTGACCGTAACCATCCCAGTGTGATCATCTGGAGCATCGGTAACGAGATTCCGCAGCAAGGTGATACGAGCGCATTACGCATAGCGCCCGAACTGGCTGCCATAGTACACAGCCTGGATAAATCACGCCCGATAACTACGGCTAACGACCGTCCGGATACTACGAATAAGATCATCAAATCGGGTGCTATTGACCTGGTAGGTTATAATTATCATGAATGGGATTATGCCAAATTCCACGACCGCTACCCAGGCAGGAAATTTATCGCTACGGAAACTACTTCCGGGTTAGAAACACGCGGACATTATGATATGCCGTCAGACAGCGTACAGCGTTGGCCTATGAGCAGGGACTATAAAACCCATGCTAAAATGAATGCCGACAACACGGTATCGGCTTATGACAATGTGTCGCCGCCATGGGGATCTACCCACGAAGAGACCTGGAAGGTGATGAAAAAGAATGATTTCCTCTCAGGCTTTTTTATCTGGACGGGTTTTGATTACCTGGGCGAACCTACGCCTTATGGCTGGCCATCGCGTAGCTCGTACTTTGGTATTATAGACCTGGCGGGATTTCCGAAAGATGTTTATTACATGTATCAAAGCGAATGGACCAACAAAACAGTTCTACACCTCTTCCCGCACTGGAATTGGGAGCCGGGAAAAACGATTGATGTATGGGCTTACTACAACCATGCTGATGAAGTGGAGCTATTCCTGAACGGCAAATCATTAGGCGTTAAAAAGAAACAGGGCGATGACCTGCACGTAATGTGGCGACTGAAATTTGAACCCGGAACGCTGAAAGCCGTATCCCGCAAAAATGGTAAGGTTGTGCTCACCCGCGAGATACATACCGCCGGAAAGCCCGCCAAAATTGAGCTGATCGCCGACCGCAAGAATATTAAAGCCGATGGCAAAGACCTGTCGTTTATCACTGTTAAAATACTGGATAAGGATGGAAATGTAGTGCCGGATGCAGATAACCTGGTGAATTTTAAGATCAATGGAAATGCATCTATTGCCGCGGTAGATAATGGCCTCGAGACAGACCATAACCCTTTCAAATCTAATTACAGGAACGCTTTTAATGGTTTGGCACTGGCTATTGTGCAATCAAAGGAAAAAGCAGGGAGCATCACATTTACGGCGTCGTCAAAAGGTTTGCAGGGAGCGAGTGTGGTGTTGCAGGCGAAGTGAGTCTTAATATCTTTATGTAACTCAATTACCTAAAATGACCGAAATTTTTGATACCTACTCCAGCAGACCCAGCATTTATTATATTTTGCATTTTGTTACTGGTTTAACTTTTTTGTTCCTGTTTGTTGCTTGGCAAATGGATTTGAAAGTGCCCCAGAAATATCTACCTTTTGTAATTAGTTTATTGGTGTTAGGAATAATAACAGTGGTTGGGAACGCGGTTGTCACTGCCACCAATATCATTAAAATGTATATTAAAGATGGTGAGTTGACTTTATCACCTGAGTTAGTAATTATAAGATCAATAAAATTACCATTAAACGATATAAAAAAAATTGAGATAAGAGCAAGCGATTTTAAAGGAGCACGTACAAGTGACGGGTCAGGTAATTGGATGAAAATAACTTGCAATGATAGCAAAACGTTTCAGTGCAAGTTTGTGATAAAATCAAAGGAACAACGAGATAGTTTATATTCAATTTTGAATCAGTGGAACAAGGATGGTGTCAGTGTTGATTCCTGACCAATAAATTAAGTAAATCCGAAATCGTAAATTCGATATCCGAAATTAATTTTCCCCCTTAAACTTCAACCCGATCTGTTTCCTTGCTTCTTCCAGCATGGCGATCATTTGTCGTGATAACTCATGGGTAATGATTGGGCTTTCGGTTTGACTGTTTCGGATAAGATTGCAGAAATGTTCGATCTCGTAGTTAAGCCCGCCTGCGGCAAATGGTTCGTCCAGTTTAACTTTACGGCCGTCTAAATAATCTATAGTGGCTTTGGCGGGGTTCCACCAGTTTTTGTGGATGGTGATATGGCCCAAAGTACCAACGATCAGTGCGTCGCCTTTGCCATGGAGATCAAATCCGCAATAAAGCTGAGCATATCCATCGTTGTGCTGTGTCTGGAAGATGGAGAACATATCTACCTGCTTTCCACTGAATCGCCCCATGGCCTGCAAACCCGTCATTGGGCCGAGCCAGTCCAAAGCCAAAAAGGCTTCATAAGGCGCTATCTGCATAATACCGCCGCCTATCAGATCGTAATTATAATTCGGATGTTCGGGTGGGCAGTCCATTACGGCAGAACCGGCGCGTACATAACCAACCGGGCCGATAGGATCGGCCAGCAAATATTCTTTTAAACGAGTGTACAAGGGATAGAAAGGCGGTTTCATTCCTTCCATAAACAGCAGGCCTTTTTCTTTAGCCAATTGCAGAACAGGCTCCAATTGAGCAAGATTTACAGCAGCAGGTTTTTCACATAAAACATGTTTGCCTGCATTGAGCGCGGTTATACTGTATTCAGCATGACTATCAGGCAAGGTGGCGATATATACCGCATCAATATCGCTTGACAACAGATCATCAAGATTGTTGCAAGCCTTACCACCATACAGACCCACAAACTCATTTACGCTCTCAGCACGGCGCGACCAAGCAGCTGTTAAAGTAACATCAGCAACCGCATTGATGCCCTGCATAAACCTGTGGCTGATACGCCCGCAACCGATGATGCCGAATTTGAGCATAGAGTTATGAGTTTTGAGTGGTAAGTTTTGAGTATTTTCCTGTACTATATAGTATCTTATAACTCAGTACTCACTACTCAAAACTACTGATATTGAATATAAATAGGATACGGTTTAAATTTAAGCACTTCTGCCGGGGTAAGCATATGGTGCGGTGCTTTTTTGATATCGTTTTTGTAGAAAAGCTTAAATCCGGTAAACTGAACAGGTTCGTTATGGATAAAGAAATGGTATGAATCTAGCTTCAGGCCCGGATCACCCCAACCGTCCATATCCATTACTATTTGTACTTCCTTGCGCAGTTTGATGTTTTTATAGTCGGTCACCATTTTTTTAGTGAAACGGTGCACGATCAGGATCTTGGGCGGTAAATTATACTTCTTTACCAGTCCGGCTAAATATCCCGATACATAATTAATATCATCCGCATTGTAAGTCCCGATCTTTTTACCGGGATGGGAGCCATCCTTCATGGAAAACTCCGGGTCCATACCAAAATGTACCTGTGGCATTGCCAGGTATTTTTCTAATTCTGGCAACTCTACACGGATGGTACTTAATGCCACCTGTACATCCAGGAATACGATGGCATGCGCCCTGTCGGCCAGCCTCAGCACACTATCGATCTGTTTAAATGGCATACGGTTGCGGTACTTACCGCTTTTCCCGGCGTTGCCACTGGCCACTACGGCGATATAATGCAGTGCGGGCTGAACCGGCGTGGTAGGGTCAGCTTTTTCCCAGTTTTTTACTTCACCTTTTAGCTTGGTCAGCATTTCATCGGGTGGCAATTCGCCTAAAATGCCCATCCCTTTGGCAGATAAGTTACCATAAAAAGCAACCACCCGTTTATAAGGCAGGATAGCGCCTGGCAGCGGATATGGAGCATTTTTTACAGGCCATTTTCCGGTACTGTCATTATGCGCCAGTTTTTTCATCAGCGAATCATATTGTGCATGATTAATAGGCGCATACGTTGACGGCAATGGTGGGGTAGCAGCAATATCAGGTGCCTTTTTTACAGCGGCTGCTTCTTTGCCCGGCTCCGCCTTTTTTACAGCATCCGTTTTTTTTGCCGGAGCGTTAGCAATAGATTTTGTGGCGCTGTTGTTCTGGCTGCAGCCATTGAATAATATTGCTATCGCGACAGCACAAAGAACGTTTTTATTTAAATGCATTGATCATGTTTATAAGTTGGCAGTTGCCTGCTGGCAGTTTGCAGTTTTCAATAAAGAATCTAACTGCAAACTGATAACTGCAAGCCGCTTACTGGTATTGTATATAAATTGGGTATGGTTTAAACTTCAACACCTCAGCAGGAGTAAGCATATGGTGCGGCGGTTTTTTGATATCGTTCTTGTAGAAAAGTTTAAAACCTGCAAACTGCACCGGCTGGTTATGGATGAAATAGCGCCAGGTGCCGCCTTTTAATTCAGGTTCGCCCCAGCCATCCATGTCCATCACCAACTGAACTTCGGGATGCAATTTGATGTTTTTATAATTGGTTACCATTTTTTCAGTAAAGCGGTGAACGATCAGAATTTTTGGAGGCAGGTTGTATTTTCTGACCAGTTTGGCAAGATAATCCGATACATAATTAATATCGGCAGCATCATAAGTGCCGATCTTTTTGCCGGGATGTGTAACGCCGTCTTTCATGGAAAACTCAGGGTCCATACCAAAATGAACTTGTGGCATGGCCAGGTATTTTTCGAGCAATGGCAGTTCTGCGTGTATATTACTTAAAGCCACCTGCACATCCAAAAACACAATAGAATTTGATTTTTTGGCAAGGGATAATACGGTATCGATCTGTTTAAAAGGCATGCGGTAACGGTATTTGCCATCCTTACCCGGATCACCCTGTGCTACTACTGCAATATAATGCAATGCAGGTTGGACAGGTGTGGTTGGATCGGCTTTTTCCCAATTCTTTACTTCACCTTTTAACTTGGCCAGCATTTCCTTTGGAGGCAATTCGCCCAAAATACCCATTCTTTTTGCATACAGGTTGCCGTAAAATGCCACTACCCTTTTATAAGGTAAAATAGCACCGGGCAGGGGATATGGAGCACCTTTCACAGGCCATTTGCCGCTGGTATCGCCGTGGGCCAGTTTCTTCATCAGTGAATCATACTGTGCATGATCTATCGGAGGGTACGACACCACAGGCTTAACTGCGGCTGTAGTATCACCGGATTTTTTTACAGTAGTATCTGCTTTTGATGCGGTTTTATTATCAGCCTTGGCATTGCCGCTCTGGCTGCAATTGGTAAAAAGCGCTAATGATGTAAGAACAAGAAAAGAAGAAAGGGCGATTTTTTTAAAATTCATTTTATTTGTTTTGATGATATCCCGGGCCGTGCAAAATAGCACCATTCCGGGTACCAAGATGCTTAAAATTATCAACAGTTACTTTGCCATTTACCAAAACATATTTAAAACCAGTTGAATATGCATGAGGATGTTCAAAAGTAGACTCGTCCTTAACTTTACCGGCGTCAAAAATAACAATATCAGCAAACATTCCTGGTTGTAATATACCCCGACCTTCGAGCTGAAATTTTTGCGCAGGCAGCGAGGTCATTTTACGGATGGCATCCTGTAAGGTTATCAAATGTTTTTCGCGCACATAATAAGCTAATACCCTGGCATTACTGCCATAACCCCGCGGATGCGGTACACCAACGCCAAATTCCCTGATACCCGAATCGGATGCAACCATTGTCAGCGGAAACTTTAAAATATTCTCTACATCGGCCTCGTTCATGCCATGGAATACCATAGAAGCGCTGCCGATTTTTGTAATGTCTAATATGGTCTCGATCTCATCAGGAATTGTAGAGGGGCGGCCTTTCAGGATATTGATCTGCATAATGTTTTTGCCATTGAAGGAATTATCCCCATCGCAATTTGCCACTACCGCATAGTCAAAATGTGCCCGTCCGCGGCGGGTCATATCCTTGATCATCTCGTTCACCACTTTTTGATGGATCGCCGGATTGTTCAGCCTTTTCATTACCGAATCGCGGCCACCGTCAAGCAGCCAGTCGGGCAGTAAAACGTTCAATGTGGTACTGCTGGCGGTGTAAGGGTATTGGTCTACCGTTACATCCAGGCCTTCCGCCCTTGCCTTTTCCACCATCGCAATCATCTCGTCAGATTTATTCCAATTGGGCAAGCCTACTTTAAAATGCGATATCTCTACCCGCATTTTTGCCTGCCTGCCAACATCTATGGCTTCGTTGATGGCATCAAATATCTTGTCCGACTCATTGCGCATATGTGAGGTATAGATACCGTTATATTTTGCAGCTGCTTTTGCCAGGGCGATCACTTCATCCGTTTTGGAATAGATACCCGGAGTATAAATGAGCCCGGTTGAAAAGCCTATGGCGCCATCGCGCATGGCCTGCTCTACTATGTCCTGCATTTTTTTCAATTGGGTTGCATTGGGCGTTATGGCCGCCTCGCCTAAAACAGCCTGGCGTACATCGTTGTGGCCGATCAGTGAACCAACATTTACTGATAGTTTGATACTATCCAACTGTTTAAAATACTTTTTCAGGTCGACCTCGGACGAGCCGCAATTACCGGTGATAACAGTGGTAACGCCGTCGTAAATAAAATTATCGGCGGTAGGGGTTTTCTTTTCGTCGCCTTCGATATGAGTATGCACATCAATAAAGCCGGGCGCTACTATCAGCCCCGTTGCATCGATGATTTTATCTGCTTTGCTTTTGGAGAGGTCGCCGATGCTGATAATCTTGTCTTTAACAATACCTACATCGCCATAAAACCAGGGATTGCCTGTGCCATCAATGATCTTCCCGTTTTTCAGGATAATATCATAATGCTGCTGTGCAAAAAGGATGGTAGGGAAGAGTAAAAAGAGCAAAAGAGCTTTTAGTTTCAGCATGAGGCTAAATTAAGATTTTTTCCAGTCTGTCATGTTGAACGGAGTGAAACATCTTCTTCACTTTGCCTATCCGGCCTGTATTTAGGAGAAGATTCTTCGCTCTGCTCAGAATGACAAATGTGGTTTATGGTTTGACAGTTGAAAATTTCCCAAACACTCCTAAAGGCAATTTTACACCTGATGTAGCCTGCAGGTATAATTCGCCGGTTTCCAGGTTTTGTACTTTGGGGTAAGCGCTTTTGATCAGGTTTTCGATGATCACGGAAGAAAAACCGAGTGAGTAGGCATTCAGGATCAGGAAATGCTCCTGTGGGTCTAACAATTGCACTACATCATTCATCATTTCGTTAATGTGGTCTTCCAGCTTCCATTTTTCGCCGCTGGGGCCATGGCCGTAAGCGGGAGGATCAAGGATGATCCCGTTATATTTTTTACCGCGCTTCAATTCTCGTTTTACAAATTTCAACGCATCCTCTACCACCCAGCGGATATTGGTGAGACCGGAAAGCTCCTGGTTCTCATTGGCCCAATTAACCACCTGTTTGATGGAGTCGACATGCGTGGTATCGGCCCCCGCTGCCTGCGCTGCCAATGAGGCCCCGCCGGTATAGGCAAACAGGTTCAATACTTTCGGCTGTGGTGTTTTGAATGTTTTAATGATCTGTGAGGAATAATCCCAGTTAACCGCCTGCTCGGGGAAAATACCAACATGCTTAAAAGATGTTAAAGCAAGGCGGAATTTAATAGCGATCTCGGAATTTTTATATTCGATATGCCAGCGGTCGGGGGTAGCATTATTTTTCTTCAGCCATTCACCGGAGGTGGCTGAGCGGCCCTTGAACTTGATATGATGTAATTTTTGCCATTCCGACTGGGGTAACTGTTTGCTCCAAACCGCCTGTGGCTCAGGACGTATCAAGACTAGATTGCCAAAACGTTCCAGCTTCTCAAAATCGCCGCAATCAATCAACTCATAATCTTTCCAGTGTGCGGGGGTAAGTAGTTGGATCATGGGTTAGTGATTGGAGATTAGTTAATCAGAGATTAGTTTTAAAAGGCTGCAAATATACAAAATCATTTAAAGCGCCTAATCTCTAATCTCTGATTAACTAATCTCCAGTCTCTGATCTCTAACTACAACTTCTCCCTCGCTGCCCGCATGAATTTACTGGCGAATACAAAGTCGTTCAGCTCCTTGTTGTCGGTATGCGCGATCTCATCTTTTGAGCCTTCCCACCATTTTTCGCCGTTGTGCAGGAATATGATATTGTCGCCTATGCCCATTACAGAGTTCATATCGTGGGTAACGATCACGGTGGTCATTCCGTATTCTTCGGTCAGTTCATTGATCAGATCGTCTATCAGGATCGAAGTTTTTGGGTCGAGCCCTGAGTTAGGCTCATCCACAAATAAGTATTTCGGCTGCATGGATATGGCGCGTGCTATACCCACCCGTTTTTTCATCCCGCCAGATAGTTCGGCCGGGAAAAGCTTGTTCTTGTCTTTCAGGTTTACGCGCTCGAGGCAAAAGTTTGCCCGTTCCAGCTTCTCCTCTTTGGACTGTTTAGTGAACAGGTTCAGCGGGAAAATGATGTTCTCTTCCACCGTCATCGAGTCAAAAAGTGCAGAGTTCTGGAAAAGCATGCCGATATGCGTACGGATTGGTACCCGTTCCTCGAAACTCATCTCTGTAAAATTCTCGCCATCAAAAAGCACATCGCCCTTTGTGGGTTCATGTAAACCGACGATACATTTTAGCAAAGTAGTTTTACCCGAACCGGAGCCACCGATGATCAGGTTGTTTTTTCCGGGAATAAATTTGGCGCTTATCCCTTTGAGTACATGGTTTTCACCAAAGGTTTTATGTATATCCTTAACCTCGATCATAGCATTATACGAGTGATTACAAGGTCAGCAAACAGGATCATTACGCAACTATACACAACACCTTTAGTGGCCGACCGCCCAACTTCAAGCGCGCCGCCCGAAGTATAAAACCCCTGGTAAGCACAAATGGAAGCGATGATAAACCCAAATACAACGGCTTTAACCAGTGCTACCCTTATAGTCAATCCGTCAAAACCGTCATGTACACCTGAAAGATAATCAGCAGGAGTTACATCTCCGGATACTAAACAGGCAATATAACCGCCTGTTATACCTAAAGTGATAGAAACAATAACCAGTATAGGTACCATGGTGATACCGGCGATGATCTTGGGTGATATGAGGTAGCCGGGTGCATTTACGCCCATAATTTCGAGCGCATCAATTTGCTCGGTAACCCGCATAGTGCCTATTTGTGAGGCAATGCTTGATCCCACGCGACCGGCCAGCACCAAGGATGATATAGTTGGACTAAACTCGAGTATAGTTGAATCGCGGGCAATACTGCCGGCAATACTGCGGGGCACCAGCGGACTGGATAACTGGAAAGCCACCTGAATGGTAGTTGCGGCACCAATAAATAACGAAATAATAGAAATGATGCCCAATGAGCCTACTCCTACGGATACCATTTCGCGCATCACCTCGTGCCAGTAAACATTGAATTTTTCCGGCTTTCTGAAACTTAATCGTATTAGAAGTATGTACCTGCCTAAACTGTGAAACATCAAAAAATTTTATAAAACGGTTAAAAATACATTTTTTCTGTCTTAGTTGGATTTGTAGCCACTGCAAACAGCTGTTTTTACTGAACCATTTATTATTACTCAAAATCGGAACAGAATGTTTGGATTGGGAAGGAATAAAAAATTATTTCAACCTTAACAGCTCATCAGCCGTTAAAAGGCTCTATGAAAGATTCAGGTGCATTAATAATAGGCTTAAGTCATGAATTAAGCGTGTACTTAAAGGAACATCCCGAAGAGCTGCCAAGGGGAATTGATAAAGATACCCTGTGGGTAACCTGCTCGCATTATGTAATTGACAATATCGAAAATTATATTTTTTCGCCTTTTAAAGATAAATTTTTGTGGAGAGTGAAATTTAAGAACAGCAGGTACCAGGAATTTGAGTACCTGTATTTCATAACCTATAAAGCCATCTACAAGGGTGAGGCGGGTATTGTTAAAGCAGAACTGATCAACGAGAATGTTGAACTCTCTGAACTCGCACATCTAAACTAATTTATAGATTCAGAAATAGGTTCCGATTGTCAACCCGATGACCGGAATTTTTATTTATGGTTATTTTCGCACATTTTTAAAATGACGGAATTTAGAGTACCAAATCTGTAAAGGTGTAATTATAAATTACACTTAAAAAGTGTAACTTCATTTAAAACCTGCACGAAATGAAGAAGTTACTTTATCTGCTCCCTGCAATTGCATTGATGGCCTGTCATCCCAAAAGCAATGAACCCGTAAAGAAAAAATCAGCTGCAGAGGTTAAAACGGAGTATCTCCAAAAGGCGCTCAAAAGCGACAGCTATAAAAATGCATCACAGAACTTTCAAAGGGTAAGGGATATCATGGATTCGGTTAAAAAAGGGAATCTGGACTCTAATGCCATCATATTTGTATATAATAATTCGATAGCTACGCCGGCAACCCAGGTGAAAACAGTAGCACAGGTTAAAGAAGGCATGAAAAAGGATACCGCCTATTTAAAAGAAGTTCAACTAAAAGCGGCGGCTGAGCTAGCTTCGGCTGATTCGATAAAGAACTCAAAAAAATAGGTAGTACAAACGGGCAATGTCAAGAGAAATCGCTTTTAAAAATTTGCCTTTTTTGGCTAAAGCCCCTTTTTTGCGACTTACTTTCCGCCCCATAAATGGGACGGCAATGAATTAATCGGCTTTAAAATATGAGTTTTATTCATAGCCGTTTGGCTTCAGCCAACGGCTAATTTATATCGATCTAAATGGCTTTAGCCTCAATTATGCATATAGAATTACAAACCCAGTTTCCGGGCCAGTGCCCGGCTCAAATTTCCCAATGTTAATTAATTATCTATTTTTACAGGTCGACACCTGTTATGGATAAATTACCGTTTGATATTACTGACATTGAAGCTGAAGAAGTAACGGCACTGGAGAAAACGTATAAAGCGCTGCGGTCAAAATTTAAGGTAGGCATAGCCGAAGATCCTACTTTTGATATCAGCAAGTTTGATGCTTTTAGTAATTGCAAGGATATCAGCATCGGTGGCAGCTTATTAATTAATCATCCCGAAAGCGGCTGTTACCTCACATTTGTTAAGGTGCGCACCCAAATAAAAAATGGGCGCGGTCCGGCTATTGATTATTATAAATACCAGGTATGGGCGTCGGCAACGCTGAGAAATGATTTTGGCAGAATGGTGATCAGGCGTGAAACGGTGATCGACAAAATATTGAATCTGGTGCACCCTACCGAAATGCATTTTAAGGACGACCCCGCGTTTAGTAAAAAGTTGTGTGTGGTTGCTGATGATAAAACAAAAGCGGCCCGTGCTATGACAAAGGCTTTCAGGAATGTTTTGATGGAGATAAAGGCGGATGATTTCGCTATCGAGATCATCAATAGCACTTTGATTATCGGTAATATCCTGCCTGTCGACCCGAAGCAAACAGTTTATTTTGCCGAAGTGGCAAGTAAATTATCAAGGGCTAAGTAAATTACCCGGAGGATATTTACTACTTCCGCAGATTTTACTCAGGATAGTAGCTGCTTATTAATCAAATAACTTTTTGCCTCTTACTACTAACGTTGAGATGATCAAAGTCATTGGCGCTACGAAAGCTATTATTCCGATTATTGTTGATGTGTTCATGGCAATTTTTTTAATATCTGTTTAAAAATTATTGTTGATTGATCTGTTTATTATTCGAACAATTTTTTACCCCTGATAATTACAGTTGCAATTATTAAAACCAGTGGCATTGCGCAGATAACGATTCCTATTATTGTTGATGAGTTCATGGCTGTCATTTTTTAATATTCTGTCAGTATTATAAGTATGAATACAATTAACATACCCCTTTATCAAAATACCCTTTTAATGCCCCGTTTACTCATTATTAATGATAGTTTAACCTAAAAAGTGCACTTAACTGGGGATTAACTTCTACAAAAAGCGTGGCGATAAATGCTGTTTTATCTTTATTCACCGTTCTTTTTCCGTGGTTTACCGAAAATTTATCGCACTTTCCCAATTGCTTACTAAACTATATTGCAATCAGAATTAGATTTGTATTAACAACAACGAACTTATAAACCAACGAATGAAAAATTCTATCATTACCGGAGCAACCAAAGGCATGGGACGATCAATAGCGATCGCTTTTGCGAAGGAAGGGATTAACCTGGCCATATGCTCGAGAAATGAAAAGGACCTGGCGGATTTTAAACAGGAACTGTTGCAGATCAATCCGCAGATAAAGGTTGTTGCCGAAGTTGCCGATGGCAGCGTGAAAGAGGAACTGTTGAAATTTGCCGGTGCAGCCGAACGGCAGCTTGGGTTCATCGGAATTATTGTGAACAACCTGGGCATGTTTGATCCATCAAGTATATTAGATGAGGGCGACGATGCTTTTGATAAGCAACTGAACACCAACCTGATGCCAGCTTATCACCTATATCGCCATTTTGGTAAAAAGATGATAGCAGCACGCGAAGGGCATATCTTCACTATCTGTTCGGTAGCCTCTTTAAACCCTATTGCAGAGGCCGGTACTTACAGTGTAACAAAATTTGCGCTGTTGGGTCTCAGTAAGGTAATGCGGTTGGAGATGCAGCCTCATAATGTGAAAGTTACGGCAGTTATCCCGGGATCGACATTAACCAATTCATGGAAAGACGCAGTGGTAGATAAAGACCAGTTTGTAGCACCTGAAGATATTGCATCGGCCATTTTGAATATTTATAAAATGAGCACCGGCGCCAATGTAGATGAAATAATAATTAAGCCAGTAGGCGGACAAGTATAGACCAATTAAACTTAACACTAAATAAAATGGACAAGAAACTATATCGCGACGAATACCACAAAAAGATTGCGGGTGTTTGTGCCGGCCTTGCCGAATATTTCAACGTAGATGTTGCTGTAGTGCGCGTACTATTTGTACTGGCAAGCATATTCCACGGCGGCGGCCTTTTAATATACATCGTGCTTTGGATAGCATTGCCAAAGAAACCACTTGCTTTTTACGACCCTCATGTAGATTACCGTGTGCCCCCTCAAACGCCTCCTGGGGGCAATCCATTCGGAGGCAACCCTTTCCAGGGAAATCCAACAGGAGGTAACCCGTTTGGCGGCAATCCTTTTCAGAACCCGCCACCGATGCCGCCGCAATCGCCGCGTAATACCACCTCATTGGTAGCCATTATTTTTGGTGTGGTGTTAATTATCATAGGAGGTTCAATTTTGCTGGATGATTTTGATATCCTGCCCGACTGGGATTTTGAACAACTTTGGCCGATCATATTGATCGTTGTAGGCTGCGCCATCATGATATCGGGCCAGCAGAAAAAACCATGGGAGAAAGAGGACTGGCATAAAAAAGACCCTATTGAAAATAAACCGGCAGATGAAGATGCCCACGAAGCTAATCCACCGGCTGATAATCCACCAACTGTATAATCAAAAGAATTCAAACAATTAAGATCATGAGAAACGATAAATTAATACCGGGGATGATCCTGGTAATGATCGGCGCAATATTTCTGCTTCATAATTTTGGATATATCAATTTTCACTGGAGCAACCTGTTTCACTTATGGCCTATCTTCCTGGTAATAGGTGGTGTAAACCTGGTGTTTGCCAACAACAAATCGGCCTGGGCAACCATCCTTAAGATATCAGTAGTAGTGGCAGGTTTTGCCCTGCTGGTATTTGGTAACTTTGGTAACAGGTACGGCTGGTGGTGGCCACGTTACTCTTACCACTATAATCATAATGATAACGATGATAATGACAATGATAACAGCAGTGATGATGGTGACGATAACGATGATGATGACAACGGCGGGCATCTTACAAAAGTTGAAAGCAGCAGTACCTTTAATGAGCCTTATAATGCAGCCGCCCGTGTGGCCAGGCTGAATATAAGCGGTGGCGGTTCAACTTATAGCATTCAGGATACCACTAACCAGTTATTTGTTGCCAATACCAAAGAGATATTCGGGAAATATGAATATACCCACCACTCAGAAGATTCTGTTTATGTAATGGACTTCTCGATGAAGGATAACAAGAACGGTCACTTTAACTGGGGCAATAACAAATCAAACACCGCCGATTTCAAATTGAATACTAACCCCGAATGGGAGATCAATGTAGAGACCGGCGCAAGTAAAATTGATTTCGATCTGTCAAAATATAAACTGAAATCATTAGTACTTAAAGGAGGCGCCGCATCCTTCTCGGTAAAATTAGGTCAGCCGCTGGCATCTACTAATGTGGAAGTATCCACCGGGGTATCCGAAGTTACCATTGATGTACCACAGAATGCCGCCTGTCGCGTACAAACCGATTCAGGCCTTTCATCAAACAGCTTTGACGGTTTAACCAAAAAAGACGACGGTCATTACGAAACCCCGGGCTTTGACGCTGCTAAAAACAAAATATTTATTCACATGAGCGGCGGTATATCAGACTTTAAAGTACACCGGTACTAAGGTATTGTTGTAAAGTTTTAAGGTTGTAATGTTGAAAGGTTCTGCCCTTAGCATTACAACCTTTTACTTTTTAAGCTAAATTTGACAAGCAATGCAACCTTCCAACGAATATATTCTGGTTATCAAAGGAAAACCCCAGGGCCCATTTAATATGGAGCAGTTGAAGGAACTGGGCATCAGGTTTAACGACTTTGTGAAGACCCCGGAGATGCCGGATTATAAGGAAGCGCATGAAATTGCTGAGTTGCGGCAGATTTTTCATTTTGACAAGCAATCGGTGATCCCCCAGTATTTTGCAGGATTTGACCAGCGATGGATGGCCTCGGCACTCGACTGGTTTTTTATTGGCGGGGTATATATCCTCGTAGCAACTGTAGCCGTATTGATGACCTCTGATAAGGAGATCAGGCTGGGTATCGCATTCAGCATATTGGGATTGATCCCGTTAACCAAGATCATTTATCACATGGTGATGGAATGCTCACCCAAACAAGCTACCTATGGCAAGCAGATACTTAGAATAAAAGTTTGCGACCTGAAGGGGGAGCGGATCAATGCCGGCAGGTCGGTAGCCCGGAACCTGTGTAAAATATTTTCACTAATAACGATCATCGGTTACCTGCTTAGCTTCTTTAATAAAAAGCAGCAATGCCTGCACGATATGATGGCGGAGACTTTAGTGATGAAAGACCGGTTGTTTTAAGTAGCAGTAGCACTATATAGTAGCAGTATGTTAAACTGCAACTGCTACCACTGCAAACTGCCAACTACTTCAGCCCCAGCCTCGCCCTCAAAGGTTCGCGGTAGGTGCTGCCGATGGGTATTTTAATATCGTTAATGATCAGTTGGTGTACTTCTATCATGGTGATATGTTTGATGGCTACTACAAATGATTTGTGTACCCTTAAAAATTCGTCGGACGGCACCAGGTCAAAAATATCGCCCATATTTTCCCGGATCAGTATTTTTTTATCCTTTAGGTAGACGGTGATATAATTGCCGTCTTTTTCGAGATATAAAATGTCACTGATCTTAACCTGGTAAGTTTGCGGCCCGCTTTTGATGAATATGGTGGGCTCATCCTCACTAGCTCCGTTGTTTTTTGAGGGCACTGCACCGGCGACTTTATTGATGGCGGCAAGAAACCGCTCAAAAGTGATGGGTTTCAGCAAATAATCTAATGCATTCAGGTCATAGCTCTCTACCGCGTAATGGCTGTAGGCCGTGGTAAAAATGATCAGTGGCCGGGGTGAGAGGGTCTGCACCAGCTGCATGCCGGTAATGTCTGGCATATTGATATCTAAGAAAATGAGGTCAACCTTTTCATGGTTCAGGAATTCGATGGCTTTCACCGGTTCACGGAATGTCGCTTTCAGATCAACCAGGGTGGTCTTCTGGCAATAACGTTCTATAATTTCCAGCGCCTTAGGCTCATCATCAATGGCAATGCAGGTTATCATACCAGGTCGATCTCCAGTTTTACTTTAAAATTACCGCCATCTTCATCTATCTGCAATTGATGTTTACCGGGATACAACAGATCAAGCCGGCGCTTCACATTTTCGAGCCCGATACCGCTTTTTTCGTCCGCCATTTTTTTGATCGCTTTATATTTAGGATTTACACAGGTAAATATCAGTTTCTGATCTGAAATAACAATAGCAATATCGATAGCCGAAGTTTGACCGATAGCAACGCCATGTTTAAAGGCATTCTCAACGAAAGGAATAAACAGCATCGGCGCCACGACAATGCTTCCGGGTTGTGCCGGGTAATCGAACGATACTTTCGCCTCCGTATCAGCATAACGAAGTTTGTTCAGGGTAATGCAATCTTCCAGGTAGGCAATTTCTTTGCTCAGGGGCACACTTTCGGCATTGCTGTCATAGATCATATAGCGCATCATACCGGATAGTTTTGAAATACCGTCGGCCAGGCTGTCATTGCCTTTTTTTTGCGCCATGGAAAATAAATTATTGAGCGTATTGAACAGGAAATGCGGGTTCACCTGCGATTTGAGGAATTTGACTTCAGTATCCAATTGTACCGCTGCCAGCTCCGACCGCATTTTTTCTACCCGCGACCATTCTTTTAAAAAGAAATAGGCTATGGAAAGACCAAATACAATAACGAAAATAAAAAATAATGTGTTGGAGAATCCGTCCGTCGCAAATATAAAGGCCCTGGTTTGCTGACGAGCGACCTCTCTTTGAATATCATCAGGTCTGACAACACCGGCAATTTTAACACTATCGGGCCGTCTGATACTATCTTTGATATTATCAGGATGGTCTGTTGGGCTCATCCTCAGATCAATCTCTTTATTTATAACTCTGTGACCGCCTTTAGGTAGCGGAGGTGGTAACAATACAGTATCCTGCCTTTCCTGTGCCGGTAACAAGGCATCAGCGTAGTTGGCTGCCATGAAGACAACACCAAACCAGGCGATGGGCAGAATTACCCTGATTAATATGCTTTTATATCTAAGCGCTTTTTTTAATAGCCAGAAAACATCGCTATAAAATAATACGATCATAAACGCAAGCGAGAGGAATATATGCGGCGACAAAGTATGGCTTATGTCCTCATCTACAATGGTGCAGTTATGACGGACATGCATTTGGATGTGCGGTTCGGTAAATGACAGCACCGTATAAAAAACGCCAACCCAGAACGCGATGTGGAGCACGATCTCTATCCAGTCTTTCTTCCTGATCTTAAGCATATAAACAAAGATAAAATACTGGCAATGGCATCAAAAATTAATGTGACTAACACAGCCGATACTGGTATGAACTCGCATTTTTTGAAATTCCAAATAACAAATATCCCCTCTTCGCGCACTATAAAATACTGTTCATACCAAAGTGTTCAGGAATTAAACTACTTGAAATACTATTGTTTTGAAAATCAAATGTCATGAAAAGATTTATTACACTATGTGTATTGCTAGTATCAGCTCTCCAGGTTGTCCTCGCGCAAAAAACGGATACAGCACGGATGCTGGTACATTACAAATTCACATGGGTAAGGGATACCGCAAACCGCGCGCACCCCTACATAGAAAACATGGTATTATATGTAGGCAAAAACGCAGGTGCGTACAGGAGTCCCGCGATCAGCGGCCAGGCCCGCCGCCCCCTCGATGTGATCGAGCCCG
>JBEHXM010000050.1:0-31922 GCA_048498695.1 Bacteroidota bacterium | reverse complement strand
TCTTAGATGTGAAGCAGGATAATGCGATTCCTTCCTTGGGGTTATATTTATCCGTAAAACTCATAACGTCAAACGTTTAATTCACCAATCGTCCCGATGAGACGAAAATTTTACCTATTATTCTTCTACCCACGAGGCGTTCCGATGGAACGTAAAAAGCGATAAGTGCGTGCCATAGGTACGTATGGTCGGTAGAAATGATGCCAGATAATCTTTTTTACGTTCCATCGGAACGTTTGGTGTTATCGGGAATGCCATTTAGCCGCTTATTTATAGAGTAGAAATTTGTATGTATGAGAACTCCTGTGGTGCATTTGCACTAAGCGATATATCTCAAAAATTCATCTTTACGCGCCTGTTCTAAAAACACACCGCTGTATTCGGCAGTGATGGTGCTGCTGTTTACATCCTTTATCCCCCTTGATGACACGCATAAGTGCACGGCGTCTATCATAACTGCCACATCTTCAGTTTCTAATACTTCGCGCAATTCATTGGCGATCTGGATGGTTAAGCGTTCCTGTACCTGCGGCCTTTGTGAATAATATTGTACGATACGGTTCAGCTTGGATAAGCCGATCACTTTTCCCGATGAGATATAGGCGATATGGGCTTTACCAATGATCGGTACAAAGTGATGCTCGCAATTGGAATAGAGCGTGATGTTCTTTTCAACCAGCATATGGTTGTATTGATACTTATTATCAAATAAAGCGATTTCCGGCTTGTTATCAGGATGCAGGCCTCTGAATATTTCCTTAACGTACATTTTGGCCACGCGGCCCGGTGTGCCTTTCAGGCTATCATCGGTAAGATCTAAGCCAAGCGTATGCATGATCTCCCTAAAATGGTGCGCTATGATCTTGATCTTATCTGCATCTGGCAGGTCAAATGCATCATCTCTTAAAGGTGTATCATAAGATGTCCCGATATGCTGTTCGCCCATTAGTTCTTCCAATTCCACAATTGAGAGGTTATTCCCGTTAGTATCAGGCATATTTATATTAATTAAGTTTTGAAGAGTTATATTATTGTTCGTAAACGATCTGTGCGTCTTTAACGCCAAGCGACTGAAGATTATCTATCATAACGGCAGTAAATTTATCCGGTCCGCAGATATAATAATACGTGGTCTCATTACCAAGATGCTGTTTAAGCAAATCTATATCAATTTGTCGGGCGGGTGTATCAGGTGCTTGCGGCGTATCCAATACATCAACATGATTTTTGCCTAACATGGCAGTAAGTTCAGCTTTTAGAATAATATCCTCTGGTTTCCTGTTGGCAAATAACAAGGTATTTCCATCCAGTTTGTTTAGCTGTTTAAGCTCTCTGAATATCGAAACAAATGGAGTGATACCAGCCCCGCCTGCAATAAAAACACCGGGGCCTTTATAACTGATCGCACCAAATACCTCGTGTACGATCAATTCGTCACCAATATTCACAGCGAGGAGTTTTTCGGTCATACCATCATGACCTGTATATATTTTGATAATGAATTCAAGGTGATCTGCGCCATTAACCGAAGTAAATGTAAAAGGTCTTAGTTCTCCTTCAAGTCCCGGTCTGTTAATGGCAACATCACAGGCCTGGCCGGATATAAATTCATATCCTGCGGGCCGCTCAACCACAAAACGTTTTACATTATGCGTTACAAAATTGGTTTTTAATACTTTTACGATGTGCCTGTCCATTGCAATTATTTGTTAGTGATAGATGATAATTTTGCTAGTGAATAAGCGCCGATGGCCATCGCCAGATCGCGTACCGCAACATCGTAATTGCCTTTGCTGATAAGGAGGTTCAAGGCGATCAATACCAGCCATGCTGATACCAGGTAAGCCCATTTTTTTGCATCCACAAATACCAGTATACCCGCAATGATCTCGATCACGCCAACGATCATCATAAATGCATGAGCACTTAAGGGTAATGCACCTGCTACTGCCGGACTTAGGTAATGTGACCAATCTGTCAGTAAATTGGTAAATTTATCTGCACCTGCCACAATGGGTATTAGTCCGTAGGTGAATTTCAACAATGTTTGAATATCATTGACTTTTTTGATTTGTAATTCCATGTTATTTGAATTTGTACACCCATTAGAGAGAGGCAGCAAAAAAAGGGTTACAAAATTCTGCAGTTTTGTAACCTCCGGGGTTCTTCGATACTCTATTATGTAAAGAATAAAATATTTTGATGAGAAAGACCGATCAAACCGCTACCGAAACATTTAAGGACGAAGAGATAGTTGAACGGATATTAAAAGGTGAGAAATCTCTTTATGAGGGTATCATGCGCAAATACAACCTGCGTTTATACCGCATTTGCATGTCTATAATCAACGATGATAAAGAGGCTGAGGATATTATGCAGATCACTTACATTAATGCCTACCAGCAATTGGGGAAATTTCAGCATAAATCGAGCTTTGGCACCTGGCTGACGCGGATACTGATCAATGAAAGCTTATTGCACAAGAAAAGAATTACTAAACATCAACAGGTACTTATGAAGGAAACCGACACAAATAATGAATATCACAATGATACGCCATTAAAAAACCTCATGAATAAGGAATTAAAAGCTATTCTTGAAGATGCAGTTTCGGCATTGCCTGAAAAATACCGGATGGTTTTTGTGATGAGAGAAATACAGGAGATGAGCACCAATGAAACAATGGAAGTTTTAAGTTTGGGCGAATCAAATGTAAAAGTAAGGTTAAACCGGGCAAAGGAAATGCTGAGGGTTGAATTGAGCCGCCATTTCAAATCGAACCAGTTGTTTGATTTTCATCTGACCCGCTGCGATAAAATAGCCAACTATGTAATGAGCAGGATATGAGGTAAATATCCGAAATCAATTAGTTAGTGTTTCTTTACTAAGGTAGTAATTGAGACATTCTTCGGGGTAGTTCTCCGATCTCATTTTATTGATCAGCAGGTTCAGATCATATAATATATACTTCATCTGCATATTTTCAGTATCAGTATCATATATCAAATAATTGGCTGCATTTATATATTTCCTGTTTTGACCAACACTCCCTGCATTGTATAAAGTAAAATTATTATTAAGGTATTTAAACTGGTGATGCGAGTGGCCGATGATGTAATTATTATCTAAAGTTACATTGGTGTCAGGGTAAATATAGGTGTCGTTGAGGGTATGAGTACAAACGTACTTTCCTAATGGATAACTGTCAATAAAGTTTCCAATTGCGCTTATACGGTCAAATTTGCCTATTGTGAAATTGAAAAACGCTTGTACCAATGGATTTGAGCCAGGGTAATTCCCTGCAATGTATGCGCTTTCGTGGTTACCCATCAAAAGGGTTGAATTGGGTAATGATAGTGCCAGGTCGACACATTCATTGCTCCAGGGGCCATAGTTTACAAGATCGCCAAGACAAATATACTGGTCGCAAGGTCCTTCATCTTTCAGCATTTTTTCAAACGCCGGAAGATTGCCATGCACGTCACTATATATTAATACCTTCACTTAGTTTAGCTATGTAATTATTAAATGCGTCGTCGATGTTAAATTTTATAATTCCTAATCGCTCTATGTCATCTTTTGAAAAAATATGCAGAACCTCACTGGTTTGGGCCGAAATATTTTCTACCACCAGGGAAGGGTTATGAAATTGCAATATATTAGAAAAATGATTAAAGCTCAATGGATCGCCTGATGCAATATTAAGTTTGCGGGGCGGCTCGGCTTGCTGACTTACTTTATAAAGGTATTTTACCGCAATTTCCATCGGGATAAAATCTCTTTTCGCCTCGCCATTATTATAGACTTTTATTTTATTGGTACGAATGGCATCAAAAGCCAGTTTTGAAAGACCATCTCTAACCGGATCTTCATAAAAAAGCGTCGAAAATCTTACATTGCTTAATTTCTTCAAAGGATGCCGTAAACAATATTGTTCGGCAATATATTTTGAAAAAGCATAATCGGTCATATCCTCTGCCTGCAAGTAAGTATCCTGAGTTTTTAACATGCTCATCGAACTTATATTGATGAACATAGCATCAGGGTTTATCCTGTAAACAAGTTCCAATATTCTTTTGGTAAGTAAAAAGTTGGAGTCTGTATATACCGAAAGTTCAGCAGCCTGAATTACCGCTGCATTATGGATGATAACACTTGTTGAAGAAATATAAGGTATCAGATCTTCATCTGATAAATGCCTGGCCGATACAATTGTACACGGGTAAAAAGCAGAAAATGATTTAGCTAAAGCGCCGGTTCCGGTAAATAAGATCATAATCCGGTATAAGTTGATTGACTTAAATTATTATCTCTTTTAAGTGACTGCACACTTCCGTTCTCAATTACCAATTCTTTCCAATATCTTAATATGGTTTTCTCCTCTATCTCGAAGTATGGTTCCTTATTCATGAGTAAATATTCAGCTATCATCTTGGGCTCATTGAATCCGCAAAGAGTTCTTGATGCCGTAGTTCCGGAACATCTGGCGTTTATTTCAAAAATGTAGGGTATGCCACCCTTCATTCTTAGTTGAATATTGCAAGCGCCAAATGGTTTTATAACTTCTACAACTTTACGAACGGCAGCTTCAATAACCTGGTTTTTCTCTGAAAAACATTTGTGCGTATCGCCATCCCTTAATATCCTTCTCATCACGATCACACCTTTGCATTCGCCACCCAGGTTAACTGTACCACAGGTATATTCATCGCCCTCAATATAATCCATCACAATATAATCATCCATGTTTTGGATTTTGGTGATAATATTATTCCAGTCGTCAATAGTTTTAGCAAGGAATATGTTTTTTGAGCGGGCACCTCCAACTTGTTGCTTAATTATTAAAGGGAAGTATGCTTTTTCTACATCAAACCCTGTTAAAGATGTTGTATATGGAACAGTAGATCCGGCGTCAGTAAGGCGATCATAAGTTTCCTGTTTATCGTCGGAGATTTTAATTACAGATGGGTCGCTCACGACAACCGTTGTCCCGATTGATTTGAATTTGTCCCTGTTTAACGACAGGATCATTAACTCGGCATCCAATCCCGGGAATAACAGGTCTATTTTCTCAAGCTTACAAATTTCTAATAAACGATCTATATAATTTGGATTGCTGGCATAAGGAATAATATATGAAGTGGGTGCAGCGTACAAACCAGCTGCTAATGTTTCGCCATCTAATGCGACCAAGTTATAACCCAAACCAGCTAATGATTTTAAAATACTTTGTCCGACGCCACCTCCAACACCGGTTATTGCAATATTGTACATATTTATAGGACTAAAACAATTATTGTAAAATTAATTATTCTGCACGCGTAAAATGATCCGGCATATTAAATCGATCTCTTCAAACGATAAGTCATAATATAATGGCAGGCAAAGTATTTTTTTTGCAATGCTGTCTGTTACAGGCATACTTACACTTTTTACATACGGAAGGGTTGTTGCCAATGAAGGATAAAAATACCGGCGTGGGAATATTTCGTGCGCCACTAATGTATCCATGCACTTTAACATCATTTCTTCACTTTCAAATATAACAGGGTAGTAGCCGTAATTTTTGTTTGCCGATTTGTGCCATACAGGTATGGTTGTCCTAACGTTCTTTAATTTTTCATCATAATGTTCAGTCAGTGCTTTTCTCTTTTCAATGATGCTGAAGATATGTTTTAAGTTGGCCAATCCCATAGCGGCGTGAAATTCTGAATTCTTACCATTGAGGCCTAATTCAGCAAACCGTTCAGGGCCATCAAAACCAAAATTTCTGATGTAGGCTAACTTTTTTAACATGTCGGCACTCTTTGTAACAATTAATCCGCCTTCAATGGAATGGTATAGTTTGGTAGCGTGCAGACTACAGGTAGATATGTCGCCATATTCAAATATCGATCTGTTATTTACAGCAACTCCAAATGCATGTGCACCATCATATATAACTTTTAGCTTGTGCTTATCAGCTATTTCCTGTATCGCAATCACATCGCAGGGATTGCCATAAACGTGGGTAGCTAAAATTGCACTGGTATTTTTGGTGATCTTTTCTTCTATCTTTTTTGGATCGATGTTAAGCGTGTGTGCGTCCACATCGGCAAATACAGGAGTACAGCCTTCCCATACAATGCTGCTGGTGGTGGCCACAAAAGAAAAAGGAGTGGTTATAATTTCTCCTGTCAGGTCTAATGCCTTTATTGCCATCTGGAGCGCAACGGTCCCATTGGTCACAAATAACAGGTGTTTCAGGTCCAGGTAATCCTTTAATTTCAGTTCCAGGTCGCTCGCCAAAGGGCCCATATTGGTAAGCCACTGCCTTTGCCAAATGCCATTCAAATAGGTTTGATATTCTGCCTGAGGGGGTAAAAACGGTCTGGTAACTGGGATCATAAATTTTTGGCAAGTTAATAATGTTTTCTCTTATAGCAGGAAGTTTACTAAAAATGCTCCGCTAAAAGCATGGGGTGAGTAAATGATTTTCCTTATCTTTACTTATTAAATGAGCATTATACGTCAATATAATTTAAAAAGATTATCCTCAAAATGGGTTTTTAGCCTGGTTTTGATGCTAAGCTTTTTTGCATTTACGGGATTTGGCTCCCAAAGTCAAACAACCCCCTGCAAGCCGAAAACTACACTGATAGTAAGTTCTGGTATAAAGCTTAATAAAATTATTAGCTACAATAGGGCGTTAGTAAAAGCCCCGGTTATATCAACGGCAGTTTCTGATTTTATAGATATAAGTTGCCTGCATAGCTGCCTGGTAAAAGTTCGCCTTTCAACACTTTGCGAAAAACGGGTTTCACTGCAAACCGCGTTATTTTACAGCGCAAAAATCACTTCCGAAAATTCAGGCGATGAGTCTGTCATTATTTTAGGATAATATCCTATTTCCCTTTCCTGCCGCTATTGCGGTAAATACCATTTAATCATTATTTGCTGATTTGAGGCTGCATTTTAACGGCCCGATCATTTTATCAAGAAAAATAAAAACGTATGAAACGTTTCAAAAAGATACTGCGGGTATGCTCCCTGGTGCTGTTTATGCTGCTTGCGGCTGCAGGCATCGGTTTGTTAGGAGTAGCACCAACATTAACCAAAGACAGAAAATTATTTGCTGATATAGAACTGAGGATAGAAAACGACGAGCATAAAAAGGCTGATAGTTCACTGGAGAACCCTTTCAGATCATAGGTGGATATGTGGATTTAAACAACTCATTGCCAACGTATTATTTTTTATAACCTTATTTACCCGGGTACCGTTTAAATAATAAATAATACCCGGAATGAAATCAGTTATAAAATTAAAGCCTACGTGTTTTTGCGCTGACTGTGGCGAACATTTTCAGCATAAAAGACATAACGGGTTTATCAGAACTTTCCAATCCTTTACGGGCATAAGGAAGTATCATTGCGCTTTGTGCAATAAAACCTATTATGTTTATTTAGGAGGCGGAGTAAAAATGGACAAGAAGTTTATCTGATCAGAAAAATAGCTTATTCTCCCCATGCCGTGACGATCAGCGTCCGCGGCCTGGCAGCGTTACGGTGTTCGCACAGGTAAATACCCTGCCATGTTCCTAAAGCAAGTCTGCCATTCCTCACGGGGATAGTTACCGAGCTTCCCAGCAAAGATGCTTTAAGATGCGCCGGCATATCATCAGGCCCTTCATCATCATGCCTGTAATCAGGATCATTTTCTGGTACGATCTTGTTAAAATACATTTCAAAATCCTGCCGTACAGTTGGGTCGGCATTCTCATTAATACAAAGCGAGGCCGAGGTATGCTGTATAAATACCTGGCAGATACCTGTTTTTAAATCACCCATCTCCGGAAGAGACTGTATTACTTCGGTCGTTATTAAATGAAACCCCCGTTTACGTTCTCTTAAATGCACTGCTTGCTGGTATATTTTCATTATAATAAATTTATTAGTTGAATGAATTAACACCCAATATGTCATTTAGTTAAGACATAAATGCAAATTATGCAGCACAATTTTGTTGTTACAGGTGTTGTATTTAATAATCATTAAATAGATGCATTATGAAAACACAGCAAAATATAAAAGGAAACGATGGCGGACAGGGCAGGCCAACATCAGACCGCTTTTTTTCTGACCAGAAAGAAACGATGAAGCAAAAAGGGATCAGCAATGGGGGAGGTCAGCGTTCAGATCAAACTTCTAACAGAGATAATGAGCGAAAACACGAGAATAAAAAATAGAACATTATCAAAGGCCTTACACGGGCCTTTTTTGCTAATTTGCGGGTAAGTTCAGGCAACGTTTAAAGATTCGATCAATCAATGGCGCATATTCAACCATTTAAGCCTATACGTCCTAATCCTTTTTATGCAGATCAATTGGTATTTACCACGCCACAGGCAGAATCTGTATCGGGGGATAATACTAAAGCCGGTGCTTTAGCGCCTTTAAAGACTCTGCTTGAAACGGGGGCCCGTCTAAGGCCCGAAACACCGGAAGGACAAGCGAGAGCTTTCAACGATATAAAAGAAACGCTAAAAAGCTTGCTTGAAAAAGACCAATTATGGCTTGAGGAAACACCCGGGATATATGTATACGAGGTGGTGCATAAAACTTACCGGCAGACCGGTATTTGGGTCTTAACATCGCTGGATGATTATCGCAAAGGTGCTATACGAATACATGAACTAACGTTTGCGGATAGTATACGCCGCCTGACCAATTACCGCAGAAATACGGGTTTGGAAGGAAGCCCAGTTTTATTGGCCTATCCACCCGATATAACCATTAACCGCATTATTGCTGAAACCAGAGCCAATAATCAGAAAATCACATTAGGCAACCAATATGGCTTGCACAGGCTTTGGAAAATAGAAGATGATAAGGTACAGCAGCACCTGGTTGATGCTTTTATGCATATCCCAACGGTTTATCTGGCTGATGGGCATCACCGTCTTGAATCAGCGGCCATACTTGCTGGAGAACAGCGATCAGAGGGTTTGCCGTTGTACGACTGGATATCGTCCCTGTATATGGCGACTGACCAACTGCGTATAGAGGAATATAATAGAGTGGTTATACCCTCATCAACTATTGAAAAGACAGAGTTTTTCAAACAATTAACCGGGCATTTTGATATCCGGCCTTCGAAACAGGTGGTTCAGCCTAAATCCATACATTGCATTGGTTTGTACTTTGCGGGAAAATGGTATAGCCTAACTGCAAAACCCCATACCTATGTTAATAAGGGAGCAGCAGCAATTCTTGATGCCAGTATATTGCAGGAAACTATATTATCCCCTGTATTTGGAATCGAAGACCCAAAAACAGACCAACGTTTAAAATGCGCAGGGGGAGAAAAAGCGATGGAGGAAATTGAAACATTGATCAATTTAAATCCGGAAGCCATTGCATTTACCATTTGCCCGTTAACTGTAGAACAATTGATGGCAGTGGCAGATGCGAGGGAGATATTGCCACCAAAGTCAACCTGGATCGTACCTAAAATACCTTACGCATTATTGCTTCATCATCATTAAATTTACAATGCCAATCCTGATACAATGAAAATAGTACCGGTATTTAAATGCAGGAATATGAAAGATGCTATTGCTTTTTATACCGGCATACTGGGTTTTAAAATGAAATATAAAGACGCATCAGCCAATGACGGGGTGGTTGACCTGGCAAATGACGGGATAGAGCTTCAACTTACCATGTATGAAAGTAATACGCTTTTCGGCTCGGTGATAAATATTTGGACAGATGATGTAGATGGCCTTTTTAAAAAATATCTTGAGCGGGGATTGGATGTATCCAATAAAAAAGAATCCCCGGTACACCAGGGGCCACTTGACCAAACATGGGGAACACGGGAATTTTATGTAACAGACAGTGATGGTAATACCTTACGGTTTTGCAAGCATTTGTAAAATCGTAGGGTATTACCCTTTAACCTGCTTATTTTTTAGCCTTATTTTGTGGAGTCGCTTTAACTGTCGTTGCTTTTGCAGTAGTTGTTTTTACCGGGGCCACTTTGGGTGCTGCTGTCTTTGCCTGAGCAGGTTTAGGCGTAACCGCTTTTGCCGGGGTTGATTTAGCACTAATAGCCGCTGGTTTGCTAACTGGCTTTTTTACTTCGGTTGCTGCTACAGCAGGCTTGTCTGCCTTTTTAATTCCCTTTAAACCTTTGGTGAATTTTTTGGCCAGTTTTTTTGCTTCTTTCTCTATATCCAGGGCATCCTGTCCTAATTCGCCTGCAATTGTTTTAAATGCTTTAACCAGGCGTACTTGAATAGCTTCCTTCGCTTTTTTCTTTGCAGCCTTTGCTGGTGATTCTTCTTTTGCTTTTTTCATATGTGAGTTTGCGTGCAAAGTTAGATGATATAATTGTGAATTTAATATTATCTTTATGTTAAGTACTTTGAAGTAAGTTAATTAAATAAAAAGATAAACTAACAACAGTACTTCTGACCAGGGCCTTGTTACATGATCATTTATCGATATCAATAAACCGTAACGGCGTGTTCCAGCCATTGATAGATACCTTGATGTTTTTATTCCCGCCAAGCTGACCGCAATCAATAACTACTTTCTTTTGTTCGCCGGGCAAAACAGTAATGTAGTTATCGCTGTAAAAAACAGGCAGCAACCTATTCTTAGTAACAGCATCGGTAATGGAAAGCCGGTTAAAAAATGCGGGGACGTTTTGTTTTTCGTTAGATAAAGTCACTTCTACTTTATTGTGTTGCAGGTATTTTGCATGGATATTTAAATTACTCTTGTCCATTTTTTGAAGGCCGGAATAATTGCCTTTGCTGTCGGGCAGCCAGTAAATGTTTTGGGATACCGGTTTTTGATCGGGGCCCAGCAGTTCAAGGTCGAGAAAAATGCCTTTATCAGCAGCCAGTTTGTCGACCTCGTTTTTAATGGAAAAGTATTTCTTTGGAATGGTCGGGCCGATATCTGCAAATACCTGTGTCAGTACTTTTTCTTCTCCCGTCATGCTATACGTTTTGGCTACCAGCATCATGCCGCTCCTGGTTTTGAAGGTATTATTGACTGCCATTACCACACCATTAACCGGGTTGTACATAATGTGCAATGGTTCGCTGCCATTGTGAAGGCCATACAGGCAAGCATTGGGATCTAAATAATAATCATACATCTGGCCGCGCAGGGCTGTCCAGGGATTTTGTGTTTTCCATATAATAGTGCCGGTGTACCAGTCCCACATGTGTGAGCTGAATCCCTCCATTAAACCACGATACTGGTCATAATTTACCAACTGTGCTTTAAATGCAAAATCTTCCACATTTTTTGCTTCGCCATATTTGTTGATGCTGGTATCATAACCGATATATTTATGGTAATCCCAAACATTATCGGTCTTCGTTTTGCGGGTTGTTTCATCATATTCCGGTACATTCATATGATCGGCCGGGATAAACTTTTTCAGTGATTCTATGTCGTTGATGCCAACGGAACCTATTTCGGAATTGAAAGGGTAGGTTTGGTGCTGCCAGAAAACCGATAGTGGCTGTATACCGTAGGGGCCATCGCCATTGCCCAATAAAGTATTATATGACATGGCATCAGAGTTGGAATAATCTACAAACCAGCGGGTATTGTCCAGCTTTGGTATAATGGTATCTCTCAGTGCAGCCAGGATATCTTCAGGCGGTGTTATCTCGTTACCTCCGCACCAAATGGCAAGTGAGGCATGATTGCGCACCATCCTGATCTGATCTTCAGCTGAACGAAGGAACAAGGCATGATCATCAGGATATTTTCGGCGTGTCCATTGATCGTCCAGCTTTTTGGGGTCCTGCCAGCGACCGTTGCAATCGCCCGATCCCCACAGGTCCTGGAAAACCAGGATGCCATATTTATCACAGGCATTGTAAAACTCAGGCCGTTCGATCATCGCACCACCCCAAACACGAATAAGGTTCAGGTTCATATCACGGTGAAAGCGCACCTCATCATCATAACGCACATCCGACAGGCGCAGCATGGCATCAGATATGATCCAGTTGCCACCCTTGATAAATATCTTTTGACCATTAACCTCTATTTGACGACTGCCGGTATGGGCATTCCATTCGCTTTGTAGCTGCCGTACACCAACTTTAAGCTGCTGCTGGTCTGAAATTTTACCATTTACTGAAAAGCGGATATGCAGATCATATAAGTTTTGAGCGCCATACCCGTTTGGCCACCACAGTTTTGGATTTTGCAGGATAAGGTCATTAAAACTGATTTCCTGGTCGGCATTGGCTTTTAAAATCACATTTTTAGACAGGGTTTTTCCTCCTATGTCATAGCTTAATACCCCGCTGACCGTATTAGCAGTTGGGTTTTTCACTTCGGCGGTTACTTTGATTATGGCTGGTTGCTGCGGTCCTTCAGATTGCCGGATGCCTGGAACCAACGTGATCACGTGGGTATCAGCAATGCGTATTTTACCGGTTTTTTGGATGGTTACTTTATCCCAGATGCCTGTATTGCGGTCACGGATAGGCTGTATCCAATCCCAACCTGCTGTGTATTGCAGGCCAACGTTGCGTGCGATGGTTCCATCACCGCCCTGGCCGCCATTGGGGTTACCCGGAACAGGTGGAGGAGAAACCAATACTGCCAACCGGTTATTGCCGCTTTTACTTAAGTAAGTGGTAATATTGTAGCTATACCTCAAAAACATTCCCTCCTGGGTAACCTTATTCAGTTTTTTTCCATTCAGGTAGATATCGCAACTGTAATTTACTCCACGAAAATCAAGGTAAACCTGTTCATCGCCCACTGCTTTTTCCTTGAAATCCTTTACAAACCAATAAGTATAAAACCGGTTACCCGTTTTATAAATATCAGGGATCAGTTCGTTGTTCATCCCATAAAATGGGTCGGGGATCTTTTTATTATTCAGCAGGGTAGTTAAAACGGTACCGGGTACAGTAGCCGGCATCCAGTTAGCGCTGTTAAAGCTTTGGGAGGATAATTGATCGCCATTTGCCTTTACGCTATCAATCGGCGCACATCTCCAGCCGGTGTTTAACTCATAAGTACTTTGCGCATCTGCAAAACTGAAGCTTAAACCTGTGATCAAAAAGATCAATACTAATTGTGTAAGGCGTTTCATAGTCATATTAGTAAAAGCTGCAAGTTAACAATCCTGCACAGCATGACCGGCCTGAAATTGAAATTTTTCATTCCTGGAGTGGATAGCCCTTTTTTAGAAGATTTTTTGTACAACGCTGATAAACTATTTTTTTCTCATTTACGTATCAATTGCCGAAATGAATAATACATTATCCCTGCAATTAAAATCGCCGGACGGCAGTGAACATGAAGTTACCCTGATAGGCAAACGTGATGATCTTAGAAACTATGGAATAGATAGTTCTATTATCTATTCTGTGTGGTTTGCAGATGATTCTCCGGGTGGCTATTTTTCGTTCTCAACAGAACACCAAACCTGGGAATACTATGGCTACCTGACCGCTGACGAACAGCTCCAGATATCTGAGTTCCTGGAAGACTATAGAGAAATTAAGTGGGTTTAACCTTCTGCCCGTCTATTATGAATCTCATCATACAATTCAATGATCTTGCGTTGTAAGCTAACTATTTCCGTGTCCCGTTCTAATAACCTTTTCTGAAGATTCTGATAAAAAGAAGGATGCGGAGGAGGTTCCTGCTCTTTGCCATCTGACATAAGATGGATTATATCTACCTCCAGGATATGGGCTATCTGTGCAAGACGTGAAAGATTTACATCAGTAACACCGGTCTCAATTTTTGAAAGCGCCGGGATAGAAATGTTTAGCCGGTTGGCAATAAATTGCTGCGACCACCCATTTTGCGAACGGACGGACTTAATACTTCTGCCTACAATCAGATTCAGGTTAGTTTTATTCTGATTAGTCATGATTAATGATAAACTTCGGTTGCAACATGATTCTTAAATACTTACGGGAAAAACTAACAGATGGATGCCTGTTTATGTTTTTCTTCCATTCCACCAATATCTGATCGGAGTTTAATTAATTGTTGTATCGGCTAAGGCTATTGTCATGTATTTCTAACAACGTACAGATCGTATTTTTCTTATAATATCATCGCCTTTTAAATGTCGTTTTTAATAATTATTTAATTGCAAATCAATTATTTAAGCTTTATGTAACATTTGTTGTATAAACGTTAACAAAACTGTTACAATTCGCCATTTAACTCCTATAATTTCACATTTCAGAAAACCGTAGTAAAGTTAAACCGCTTCGACATAAACCAATTTTACAAACCTGACAACAAATTAAAAGCAGGCATAAGCATTTATCAGCCTGAAAGTCTTTTAAATATAAACCATATCAAACCAATTAACAAATTAAGCCTAAATGGATCCAGATAAAGAAAAATGTACTTCTCAACAAATTTAACAGCAGCAAAAAATCAATATTGATTTTTTTGCTCGCATTATTTACTTGCTATGCGTCATTTGCGCAAACCCGGCAAATCACAGGTAAGGTAACCGCAAACGAAGATGGCTCGGCCTTACCCGGTGTTAGCATCAAAGTTCAGGGATCGGCCACCGGCACTGTTACCGATGCAAATGGCAGTTTTAAAATTTCCGCAGCCAATGGCAGTATCCTGATATTTAGCTATATCGGTTATACACCGCAGGAGATAACCGTTGGCGATAACAGCACCTATAATGTCAGATTGGTTGCTGATTCAAAAAATCTCACAGAAGTAAATGTAGTATCAGTAGGTTATGGTACCACCAGGCGTAAAGACCTGACCGGGGCCATCAGTTCTGTTAATGCCGAAACTATCGCCAAGGTACCGGTTACGTCTTTAGACCAGGCTATGCAGGGCAGAGCATCGGGCGTGCAGGTTACTAATAATGATGGCGCTCCCGGCGGAGGTGTAACGGTTGTTATACGCGGTATAGGCAGCCTTGCCAGTAACGATCCCTTGTATGTGGTGGATGGTTACCCAATAAGCGGCGGCCTGAATAATATTAACCCTAATGACATAGCTACCATCGATATATTGAAAGATGCATCGGCTACAGCTATATATGGTGTGAGGGCGGCTAACGGTGTTGTTATTATTACCACCAAGAAAGGCCGCAAGGACGGCGTGCAGGTGTCTGTGGATGCTTACAACTCTATTCAATCGCGTCCCAAAAAATATCATGTACTTAATGCAGAGCAATGGGCTACACTTGCTAACGAAGACCATGCTACTGAAGGAAACTTTACGGAGCTGCCGGAATGGAGCAATCCATCAAGTTTGACCAATGTTGACTGGCAGGATGCCGTTTACCGCAGCGGTTTGAAACAAAATTATAATGTTTCTATACGCGGTGGCAATGACAAGGTGCAGACGGCAGTTTCAATTGGATACAATGATCAAAAAGGTATCGTATTGGGCTCATACTTTAAAAGGCTGAACCTGGGCCTCAATCTGGATTACAATGTTAACAGCTGGCTAAAATCTTCATCAAGCGCCAAATATTCAAGGCAGAGCCAAAGCAATCCTTTCGGAACAGGTTCATTACAGCAGTTAACAGAACTGATACCTACTATAACAGGTAATAAATTAACTGATCAGATCAAAGATGCCGATGGTAATTATGGCTTTTATAATCCTATAAATACTTATACCAAAAGCTGGAACAACCCGGTTTATACCATTGAAACCAATGATTACAAAAACCTGAATAACTACTTTTTAGGCAGCACATCATTAGAAGCCACAATTTTTGATGGCCTTAAGATAAAGACCAATGCCGGTGTAAACGCCAGCGATTATTCGGGTTACTTTTTTCAGCCTGAGGATGACCGTTGGGATGAGCAGTACCAGTTAGGGGGAGCAAACCAGTTGAGCGTTTACTCACAAAGCGCCAATAATACTTTTGAGTGGCTTTGGGAAAACACAATATCCTATGATAAGACTTTCGGAAAGCATACTATAAATTTTGTAGGTGGTGTTTCTGAACAGGAAAATACCTTCAGACAAGTAGGCGGCAGCGGGAATAATTTGCCTAACAATGGTTTACGGGACCTGGGGCAGGTTTCAAATCTTACTGCCTATGGTAATCAGCAAACTTATTCTTTAGCTTCACAATTTGCCCGGTTAACTTATAAATACGCAGATAAATATTTAATTACAGGAACGATCAGGCGGGACGGATCATCGAAATTTGATGAAGGCCATCAATATGGGGTATTCCCATCCGGCGCAGTGGCATGGAAAGTGAAGGAAGAGTCATTTTTGAAAGACGCCAACTGGTTGTCTGATCTTAAATTCAGGGGCAGCTACGGTTTGGTTGGTAACCAGGCATCTATTGGCTTATACAGGTACCAGGCCCTTTATTCATCAGGCGGTCCGGCATCATCAGGCACCAATGTCGGATATCCGTTCAATAAAGTTTACCAGGGAGGTATTGCGCTTAGTCAGTTAGAAAACCCTAACCTGAAATGGGAAACCGATTATCAGACCGATATCGGTATGGATGCTGGCTTTTTAAATGGCGAACTTAACCTGACTGTTGATTATTATAATAAAAAATCACAGGATTTTCTTTTAACGCTTCCAACAGCTACACAAACAGGTTTTGCTACCGCAACGCAAAATGTGGGAAGTATCAGCAATAAAGGTTTTGAATTTAATATTAACTATCGTCATAGTATCAATGACTTTCATTATGGTTTGGGCTTAAATATAACCACAGTTAATAATAAACTGTTAAGTATTAATAAAACAACCACTTTTATTGATAACCTGGTTAATTTAACCAGCGTAACAGCAAATGGCTGGACACCCTTCAGCGAAACAAACATAGGGCAGCCGGTAGGGGAATTCTTTGGTTATAGATCATTGGGGATTTTCCAGACACAAGCCCAGATTGATGCTTTAAATGCAAAATCACCGACCGGCCATTACCAGGCTTCTGTTACCCAGCCTGGCGACCGTTATTATGCCGATATAAATGGAGACGGGCAGATAACCCCATCAGACAGAACAAGCCTAGGCAGCCCGATACCTAAATTCTACGGTGGCTTTAACCTCGACTTGTCTTACAAAGCATTTGATTTTAACGCTTATTTTTACGGTACATACGGGAATAAGATATTCAATTACCAGGAGCGGATGCTGGAAAGTTTCCAGGCCCCCGGCTTTGTTGGAGTTGAAAACGTAGGTTACGATTACTACGTTAATCACTGGACACCTTCCAATCCATCAAACCGTTATGCAAGGGTTACTTATAATGACGATGTCAGTCTTAACAATGTCGCCTCAAGCCAGTATGTTGAAAACGGAAGTTATTTACGTTTGAAGAACCTCACCATTGGCTATACCTTGCCTTCGTCGCTGGTAAAAAAGCTATACGTTACAAAAGTCAGGATATACTTCTCAACACAAAATCTGCTTACGATCACAGGATACAAAGGTCTTGATCCGGAAATTGGGAACCCAACAGGTACAGATCCGCAAACCGGTGCAACAGTGTCGAGCGCTACAGCATCTGGCATAGACCAGGGAGCTTATCCTTCAACCAAGTTTTATACCCTGGGTTTAAATGTAACTTTCTAAGTAAAAGACTGATTGATAAAATTAAAAGATATGAAAATCAAAAGAAAAAATATTATCCTGATGGCCCTGGGTGCGGCGTTATTAACCCCCCTGTCATGTAAAAAGGGTTTCCTGGATCAAAAGAACACGCAGCAAAGTACTGCAAGTGGTTCTTTTACCAAAGCTGCCGATGGCATAGCGCTGGTAAACGCCATATATGATACCTATCAAAGCGCAGATCTGCTTAAGAAATCGATCTGGTATTATGCTAATTTCCAGACCCACGATTTCTTTAACTGGGGTGCTGACGTATTTTATAATAACTGCTCGATACCTTCCAACTTTGCCCCGATAGAGGTATTCTGGTCAAGAGCTTATGTTGGTATTGCCCGGACAAATTCGGCCCTTTCGATTATAGCAGACATGAAATCAAAAGGAATATTGACTCCGGCTTTGGCTGATCGCCTCACGGGTGAAGTCTATTTTTTGCGCGGCATGACCTATTACTACCTGGCGGCAAGCTTTGGTGGTGTTCCTTTAGAATTAAAAGCGGGAGCGAACGATGGTTTAACCCCAAGGAGTTCACAGGATGAAGTATTTAAACAAGTAGTTGCCGATTTGACAAAAGCAGCAACCTTGCTGCCAACAAGGCAACAGCAGACAGCAGATGATTTGGGGAGAGCAACGCAGGGTGCTGCAAATGCTTACCTGGGTGCGGCTCAAATGTGGCTCAAGGATTATGCAGGGGCATTAGCAAGCTTCAACAAATTAAACGGGCAGTATACCTTGCTGCCAAGTTTTGAAGACGTGAACGAATATGATCATCAAAACAGTGCCGAATCGATATTTGAGGTGCAGTTTGATGTGGCCGGTACGCAAAGCTGGGGTGCAGGTAATGAAGTTGCATGGATATCAGACTTTAGCTGGCCGGAAGAAGTATCAAATTTCGGTTATGACTATGCAAATCCCGGGCTTTATTTGTCTTTCCAGCCCGGCGACACACGTAAACTGGCTACGGTGATCGGCCCCGGTGATACGAATATAAGTCCTGGCATTATTGGCAGAGGCGGTATTGCAAGTTACCCTTTAGTTAAAGCCGGGTTTGCAGCGGGTGATAAACGATACATTGGTGACGATGGCAAGATCATTAATACCTGCGGAACTAAATCTAATCCGTGGTATGGCTCAGATGGTAATGGTTTGCGCACAGGCTTTTATTGTGCAAAAATGTGGAGAGATCCTAACCTGGATGCTAACTCTGGCAACTCAACAATTTTCGGTGCGCAAAACCAGATCTTAATGCGTTATGCCGAAGTATTATTAAGTAAAGCCGAGTGCCAGATCAGGACCGGTGATGTAAATGGTGGTTTAGCTACTATTAAAATAGTGAGAGACCGCGCATGGGGTGGTAGTGCGCCTGCTGTAATGCAGGACGGAGCTAACTATGATGGTAGTGCGGCTTCACCTATAACCGATCCTTTACAAATGGTTTACAGCGAGTACCGTCACGAGCTTTCGGGCGAATACTCTACCTTTTATGACCTGAGAAGGGCAGGCGTAGCAATAGCCTTTGTTACAAAGGCATATGGCACTCAAAATAACCCTAATCCTATACCAAATCCGGCTAAAATAATAGCAGACCAAGACCCGGATAAGGGCAATTTGGTACATGGCTTATATAATACAACTATGCCTGCAGGTCGTGATTTATATCCAATACCACAGGTTGAGCGCGGACTTAATCCGAATTTGACTCAAAATCCGGCATACGGAAATTAAAATTCAATAAAAATTATATAAAGAGCCTCCCGGTTTTATCGGGAGGACTTTTTAATTTATACCCTTCTATGTTAATCAGTAAAAAGTGTGGTATATTGATTTGTGTTTATAAAATAGAGTTTCTGTGATGAAATATTGTTACATCTTTTTGTTCCTTTTGGGTCTGTCCAGTTTCTGTTCCTGCAAAAAGCCAACTTTATTTCAACAAATCTCTTCCTCGCATTCAGGTATCCATTTTAACAATAAAATAACCGAAAACGATTCCATCAATCCATTGGATGTAGTAAATATTTATAACGGCGGTGGTATTGGGATAGGCGATTTTAATAACGATGGTTTGCAGGATATATACTTTGCAGGCAATATGGTACAAAACCGGCTGTACCTAAACAAAGGTGATTTCAAGTTCAAAGATATTACAGACGAGGCAGGGGTTGGAGGCGCAGGGCGCTGGGGTCGTGGTGTTTCTGTTGTTGATATTAACAACGATGGGCTGATGGATATATATGTATGTAATACAATATACCCTGATTCAGCGCGACGGGTCAACTTGTTATATATCAACCAGGGAGTTGGTAAGGACGGTATACCCCATTTTAAAGAGATGGCAAAGGAATATGGCCTGGATATAAATGTGCAGTCGACAATGGCTACGTTTTTTGATTACGACAATGACGGTAACCTGGACATGTACCTTACTGTCAATGAAGCTAATGAAACTTATTATCCTAATGTATTTGGCGGTAGCAAGGGTAAAGGTAAAAATGCCAGTCTTGGGAGGCTCTATCATAATGAATGGGATGCCAAATTAGGACATCCTGTGTTTCATAATGTTTCTGCCAAAGCCGGCATTACCAGTGAAGGTTACGGGCATGCAGCCACAATTGTAGACATTAACCGTGATGGCTGGAAGGATATTTATATAAGCAATGATTTTTTATCATCAAACAGCCTGTATATTAATAATCATGACGGCACTTTTACAGATCGTTCAAAGGAATACTTTAAGCATACGTCATTTAATGCTATGGGACAGGATATTGTAGATATCAACAATGATGGGCTGGCCGACGTATTTGAGCTGGATATGAACCCGGAAGATAATTATCGAAAAAAAATGATGCTGAATTCCAACAGCTATCAGAGTGTACAAAATCTTGAACGTTATGGTTACCAGATGCAATATGTTAGGAATACATTGCAGTTAAACCAAGGTAACAGGCTTTTGCAAAATGATTCTATTGGCAGCCCTGCTTTCAGCGAGATCGGCTTCATGAGTGGTACTTCACAAACCGATTGGAGTTGGACACCAGTGATCACTGATTTTAATAACGATGGATACCGTGATATTATCGTAACAAACGGGTATCCCAAAGATCTGACCGATCATGATTTTGTTACCTACCGGCATAATGCATACGCCATTATGTCTAAAAAAACCATATTAGATCAGATCCCGCAAGTAAAGATCCACAATTATGGCTATCGGAATAATGGCGATCTTACTTTTACCGACGTGACGACCAATTGGGGACTTACATTGCCAACTTTTTCCAATGGTGCAGTTTATGCGGATCTGAATAATGACGGGGCGATGGACATGATCATCAACAATGTAAATGATGAACCCCTTATTTACAAAAACATGGCACGCGAAAAGGATAGTTTAGATACCCATTATTTACAAATAAAATTTAAGGGTGATAACCATAATTTGAACGGATTAGGCGCCTGGGCCGATATTTATTATGATCATAATAAACACCAGGTTTCAGAAAATAACCCATACAGGGGATATATATCTACCAACCAAAATATTGCCCACTTTGGTCTGGGCAAAGTGAAGCTGCTTGATTCAGTAGTGATACGCTGGCCCAATGGTAAAAAACAGGTTTTGCAGCAGGTTAAAACCAATCAGGTGCTTACTGCCGATATTGCAAATGCAAAAGAGTCTTACACATGGGACAGCCCTAAAATTGCCGGTAAAACTTTGTTTAAGGAGGTGACGCAAGCAGTAAATATTAAATATACGCATCGTGAGTCTGACTTTGTCGACTTCAATATTCAAAAACTGTTGCCTCATAAACTTTCAGATTACAGTCCGGCATTGGCTGTAGGCGATGTCGATGGGAATGGCCTGGATGATATGGTGATCGGCGGTAATTCAATTAGCCCGGCTCAGCTTTTTCTGCAGCAATCAAACGGTAAATTTATCCAGAGGGAATTAGTTCCTGGTAATAACAATACCAACCAGGATATTAAAGATGAAGGTATATTATTGTTTGACGCCAACGGAGATGGCAAACCAGACTTGTACATTGCCAGCGGCGGCTATAGCAACGCCCCGGGTAATATAGCCTACCAGGACAGGCTGTACCTGAATGACGGAAAAGGCAATTTCACCCTAACAGAAAATGCACTGCCGATAAACCATGCCAGTAAACTATGCGTGAGGGCCGTTGATTATAACAGGGATGGTAAGCTTGATCTTTTTATATCCGGCAGGGTTGATCCATGGAACTATCCAAAACCGGTATCGAGCTTTATTTTAAGAAACGATAGCAAAAACGGGCAGGTGAAATTTACCGATGTGACTACCGAAGCAGCACCGGCTTTGAAAAACATAGGGATGGTATGTGATGCATTGTTCACCGATTATGATAATGACGGCTGGCCTGATCTTATTTTGACCGGTGAGTGGATGCCGGTAACGTTCCTGAAGAATGAGCATGGGATTTTTAAAAATGCTACAGCTGCATCAGGGGCAGCTGATCAACCGGGCTGGTGGAATAGTATTATTGGGGGAGATTTCAGGCATACCGGCAGAACCGATTACATAGTAGGTAACGTTGGTACGAATACTTTGTACAAGGCGAGCAAACAATACCCGGTTTATATAACAGCTAAGGATTTTGATAAAAATGGCAGCTACAATGCCATCACCTCTATTTTTCTGCCCGATCAGGACGGTGATAAAAAGGAATTTCCAGTAGTAGGCCGTGAGGACCTGTTAAAGGAGATGATCACCATGAAAAAGAAATTTCAAAATTATAAATCGTATGCTACAGCCACCATGGATGAGGTATTGACGCCTGAACAAAGGAAAGGGGCGTTAAGATTGAAGTCAAATACATCACAATCATGCTATCTGCGGAATGATGGTAATGGCAAATTTACTATGATACCATTACCCAACGAAGCCCAGGTATCAGTCATTAACGGAATGGTGATTGATGATTTTGACGGTGACGGTAACCTCGATGTAATGATAAATGGAAATGATTTTGGTACCGAGGTTGGTGTGGGGAGATATGATGCCTTAAATGGCCTGATGCTTAAAGGAGATGGCAAAGGACATTTCCTGCCGCAGAGCATATTGGAGAGCGGGATATATATTCCGGGCAACGGAAAAGCGCTTGTCAAATTGCAAAACAGCGCAGGGAATTATATGCTTGCGGCAAGCCAAAACCAGGGCGCATTAAAAGTATATGAACTTAAAGGGAAAGTAAAAAATATCAAATTGCAGCAGAACGATGAAAGTGCTGTTCTCACTTACAAAAATGGCAAAAAGCAAAAACAGGAGATTTATTACGGAGCTTCGTTTTTATCACAATCGGGCAGGTTTATAACCTTAAATAAAGATGTAAAGGCAATAGAGGTAACTAACAACAAGGGTCAAACAAGGTCTATACCTGTTAACTAAAATATAATGATTAAGAAAATAACGCTTTGGATTGGGTTGGCCATACTGGTAACCGGAAAAACTTTTGGCCAGAACAGAGAGGGAGAGATGCCCAAGGTCATTGAAAAGGATGGCCGCCATGCGCTCCTGGTAGATGGAAAACCTTTTTTGATTTTAGGTGGACAGGCTCACAATTCAAGTGGCTGGCCCGGTATGCTGCCGCAGGTATGGTCGGCGGTTGCAGAAATGCATGCCAATACGGTTGAAATACCAATATACTGGGAGCAGATCGAGCCTCAGCCCGGAAAATTTGATTTTTCGCTGATCGATACCTTACTTGTTCAGGCACGAAATCATAAAACCCGCCTGGTATTGTTGTGGTTTGGTACCTGGAAAAATGGCAGTAACCATTACATGCCTGAATGGATGAAACGTGATGCCGGAAAGTATCCGAATATAACGGGCAAAAAAGGGCAGCCTGTTGATTCACCATCACCACACATAAAGGCTACAATGGATGCAGATATAAAGGCTTTTTCACAAGTAATGCGCTATTTGAAAAAAGCTGACGCTCCACATACGGTCATCATGGTACAGGTAGAAAATGAATCGGGATCATGGGATAGTATGCGTGATTATTCTCCTCTCGCTCAGAAATTGTTTGAAGGGCCTGTCCCGTCCGAATTGCTAAAACCAGCAGTCCTTAAAGCGCTGAATGCCCCCGTAGTTACCGGAGGTTCATGGCAAAAGGTATTTGGAGACAGGGCTGACGAATATTTCCAGGCCTGGTCTATTGCTCGCTTTGTTGGGCAGGTAGCTGCTGCTGGCAAAGCAGAATATGCATTACCGTTGTATACAAACGCTGCCCTGCGCGATCCGCTCACCAATCCAATGGCTACAAACTATGAAAGCGGGGGGCCGACAGATAATGTTATCCCGATCTGGAAGGTAGCTGCGCCGGCTATTGATCTGGTAGCCCCGGATATTTACCTCCAGGGTAGCGAGAGGATACTGAAGGTAATAGATTTATATGATCGCCCGGATAACGCCCTATTTGTACCGGAAGCTGGTTTAAGTGCTAATAATTCTAAATACCTGTACGAAGTTATTGCACATGGGGGCTTAGGTTTTTCGCCGTTTGGGATAGATGCTAATGGACAGGCACAGGAAACGACAAAAACAGATCAACACCTGAAACCCTTTGCACTGGAATACGCAGCGATCACTCCAATGATGCGGGAGTTGGCCGAATGGGCATTTGAGGGGAAAATCAAATCTGTAGTTGAGCATGAAGATCATGCGGAGCAAATTATAGACCTGGGTGCATGGCAGGCAGTTGTAACGTTTGGTCCTGGCAGAGAAACAACACCCCCGGCTGATGCCCAGCCAGATGGTAGAATGATGATCGTACAGCTTGCTGAAAATAAGTTTATCATAATGGGTAAATTAAGTCATGTTACTTTCCGTCCGGCAGGCAAAAACTCAGGGAAGGCCTGGCAATACTTAAAGGTAGAGGAGGGACATTATGAAAACGGAACATTCAAGGCACTCCGCATCCTTAATGGCGATGAAACAGACTGGGGAGGGCCGCGTTTCGGCCTTACTCCAGCAGTGTTGCAAACCACATTGGTTGTTCGCTGAAACGAGCTAAATAAAGAGCTATTAACATTTTTTATATAAACATTAACCCCGGTGTTATTTTAAAAAATGCTTAGCACTTAGTTTTATGCATGGAAGTGACGAGCTATGCATAAACTGTTACCACAAAAAATTGTGCGCGAAGTAACGCCTTTAACTTCAGCGGATTGTTTTTTTATATCATCGCGTATAATCCGGGAATTTGATCAGTCCCTGCATTATCATGATGAATATGAACTTACCCTGATAATAAATGCCAAAGGCGCTAAGCGTGTGGTTGGCAGCAGTATTGAAGTTATTGATGATACGGAACTTGTGTTTATCGGCCCTAATCTCTGTCATTCCTGGTTTACAAATCAAAACACCTCTGGTGCGATCACCGAGATCAGCATAAAATTTCATAAAGACCTTTTTGACGAAGCTTTTCTAAAAAGAAACCAACTTTGTTTACTCAAAGGAATGTTTAATAATGCCCAGCGTGGTATCCAGTTTCCAAAGGAAACAATTATGAATACGGCTGAGCGCATTATCAACCTAAAGCAAAAGACCTTGTTTGACGCTGTGCTGGAATTGCTCTCCATACTTCATATATTATCATCTTCGCCTGATACTAAATTATTGTCTGACCCCGGTTTCCTTGATGAGCAGTTTTCTTATAAGAGCAGGAGGGTGGAAAGGGTTTTTGATTTCCTGAGTAAAAACTATCAAAAGAATATAACACTTGATGAAGCTGCAAATCTTGCAAATATGCCGGCAGCTTCGTTTAGCCGGTTTTTTAAAAGAATGACAGGCAAAACTTACATTGAAAGCCTGAATGAAATAAGGCTGGGACATGCATCCCGCATGCTGGCCGATACCGACCTTAGTATTGCAAGCATTGCCTACAGATGCGGCTTTAATAACATATCAAATTTTAACAGGACCTTTAAGCGTAAAAAAATGTGTATCCCAAAAGAGTTCAGGGAAACTTATGCTTCAACTAAAAAAAGTTATATATAATTTTTATCTGTTCCCGATAAAACAGCCCTTACACGCTCTTATTTTTTACCAATTTCAGATACTATTATAACATTTGTTGTATATGTAGCCAACAATTGTTGTATCTTGTTATTGCCTAAAGACATAATTTTAGACCACGTTCCAAACCAATTTAAGTTTAAACCTATTTACCTGTGGTAAAATTTTGCCGCACACATTCTTGAAATATGTAATGGAATATTGTAAGCTACTATGATACTTTTCAGGCTTAAAATTTATTAATGTTAAACTTACAATTATTAACAGGTCATTTGATATATCTACTATAAAGAATAAAATATGAGGGGTTCTAAATTCTACTTATTATTCATATTATTTATACTGGCATTACCATGTTCGTATGCCCAAAATACAGCATACCAGTTTTCCCATCTCGATATAGCAGACGGACTTTCGGTAAACCAGGTGAGTTCTGTTTTCAAAGACGCGAACGGCTTTATGTGGTTTGGTACAATTTCAGGGTTAAACAGGTATGATGGTTATAAATTCAGAGTATTTAAACATTCAGCCAATGATCCCAATTCCATAAGTGATAACATCATTAAAGGAATATTTGAAGGACCGGATAAACAGATCTGGATAAAAACGCATTATAGTTTGAGCATTTATAATCCGGTTTCCGAGAAGTTTTCTAATGATATCGGCAATGAATTGGGCAAATACAATATTTTAACCGATCAGCTAACTTTAATTAAGAAAGACGGGCATGGGAATTTTTGGTTCCTGACGAATAATAAAGGACTCTATTGCTATCGCCCTGAAAGTAAAAACACTGTTTTCTTTAATAACTCAGACAGATCCCCCGTTAAATTACACTCAAATACGGTGACTGATGTTATCGAAGACAGCCACAACTTTGTATGGCTGATCTACAATGATGGCGTAATTGATAAGTTGGATACCCGCACAAACAAGATCATTTATACATCTGACAAATTAGCTACCGCTAACAATAAAAGAACTGAACCTTATTCGGCAACCCTGGATAATATGGGCAATCTGTGGGTGTTTGCAACAGGCAGTACGATGGGAGTTTACAGGTATAATATAAATACAGATGCCATTAATCATTTCAGTACTGATTTTGGTAATATCCGCCTTAATTGCAACGTGATTAACAATATTATTATCAGTGATGATAACAAAATATGGATCGGGACGGATAGCGGGGGTATTAACCTGATCGACCCAGGAAATAACAGCATTCAATATCTTTTGAAACGGGAAGATGATGCTAAATCACTGCAAGGTAATTGTGTTGTATTGTATAAGGATAATACGGGTATCATTTGGGCAGCCACTTATAAACAAGGTATCAATTATTATCATAAAAGCATTATCCAGTTCCCACTGATACGAAACTATCTTTCAGATAATAAAAGCCTTCCTTATGAGGACGTGGATTGTTTTGCCGAAGATGCCAAAGGAAATTTATGGATCGGCACAAATGGAGGCGGGCTGATCAATTACAATGCTGCAACCGGCAAGTACACGTTATTTAAACATAATGCAAGTGACCCTAACAGTTTAGCTAATGACATCGTGGTCAGTTTATGTATAGACCATGAGCATAAACTCTGGATAGGTACTTATTTCGGAGGATTGGACTGCTTTGACGGAAGTAAATTCATCCATTACAGGCATAACGACAATATCCCATCCAGCATTTCGGACGACCGTGTTTTTACGATCATAGAAGATTCATCACAAAAATTGTGGGTAGGCACTTTTGACGGCAGCACTAATATTTTTGACCGGAGATCAAACAGCTTTTTACACCCTGATTATCGGATGCTGTCTAATTATACAGCAGTAATTTATGAGGACCACAATAAAAACATTTGGATAGGTCGTGATAAAGGGGTTGATGTAATTAAAAAGGGAAGTAACAGGGCGAAACATTATATCAATAATCCCAATAATCCTAACAGCCTGGTTTCAAATGATGTCAATTCAATTATCCAGGATAGTAAGGGATTGTTTTGGATTGGAACTAAAGATGGATTGAGCGTTTTAAATACCAAGACCAATAAGTTCTACAATTTTAACGAAGCAAAAGGCTTGCCAAGCAATAATGTGCTGAATATTTTGGAAGACAACAATGGCGCAATTTGGGCAAGTACAAAAAACGGTGTTGTCAGGATCAGTTGTACTCAAGCTAGTAATGATCTGAAGTTCCAGATCAATAAATTTGATGAATCGGATGGTTTGCAAAGCAGAGAATTTAATGCGAACGCGGCTTATAAAACCAGAAACGGATCAATAATATTTGGCGGGGCCTATGGCTATAATATATTTAACCCGGCAAGCATAAATATCATTAAAAACACGCCTCAGTTATTATTTACCGATTTTCAATTATTTAATAAAAGTGTTGCTGTTGGTGATACGATAAATGGCAATGTGGTATTAAAAAATTCTATTACAAACATCACTAACCTGACGCTGAATCATAATGAGAATGACTTCAGCATTGAATTTGCAGCCTGCGAATATTTTAACCCGGATAAAATTGTTTACCAATACAAACTGGAAGGATTTGATAAACAATGGCTTTCTGCTTCAAACAGCACACGAAAAGCTACTTATACTAACCTGGATGCTGGTGATTACACATTTAAGGTAAAGGCAGGCAACATAAATGATCCGGGAAATTCAAATACTATAACGCTAAATATTACAGTATTGCCGCCTTTCTGGAAATCATCCTTTGCCTATTTGCTCTATTCAATAGGGGCGATCTGCCTTTTATTCTATATCCGTCATAAAGGAATTTTGAAACTGAAAAAAGAATTTGAGATCAAGCAGGATAAACTGGAAGCTGAACGGAAGATCACTCATGAACGTGAAGAGGCACGGCGCATGCATCAGCTGGACCTGATGAAGATCAAGTTTTTCACCAATGTAAGTCACGAATTCAGGACACCTTTATCATTGATCCTCTCGCCAATAGATGATTTGATCAGAACCACAGACAAACCTGAGCAGCATCATCACCTGGCAATGATCAAAAGAAATGGCAAACGCCTGCTTAACCTGGTAAACCAGTTGCTGGATTTCAGGAAGATGGAATATAATGAATTGAGGCTTAGCCTGCGTAAAGGTGATATAGTGCATTTTATAAAAGAGGTCTCCGGTTCATTCACTGATGTTGCCAATCAGAAGCATATCCAGTATATTTTTGAAAGCGAGGCCTGCTCTTTTGTAACAAAGTTCGACCATGATAAGATCGAAAGGATATTGTTCAACCTGCTGTCCAATGCCTTTAAATTTACCCCGTCAGGAGGCCATATTAGTGTATTGTTAAGCTTATCAGACATTGAAGCATCAGCGCCTGATGAAAAAATGCTGGAAATAAAGGTGATCGATACCGGAATTGGAATACCTGCCGGGAACCTGGAAAAAATATTTGACCGGTTTTTCCAGGATGATATGCCGGAAAGCCTGCTGAACCAGGGAAGCGGGATTGGCCTGTCTATCACCAAAGAATTTATAAAAATGCACGGGGGGACTATAAAAATAGAAAGCGAGCCTGATTATGGCAGTTGTTTTATTATTGAACTCCCTCTTAAAGAGCAAATGGAAGATACAGTGAACGTTGAACCTGAAGATGAAGTTTTGTATCCTGTTGTGAAAAGTACGGACGACCTTCAAGGCTCGGCCAAAAAACCGACTATTTTATTGATTGAAGATAATGACGACCTGAGGTTTTACCTGAAAGATAACCTGAAACACAGCTTCCACATTATAGAAGCTGTTAATGGCAAGGATGGCTGGCAAAAGGCGCTTGCCTTGCACCCTAAGCTGATCGTAAGTGATATCAGTATGCCGGAAATGAATGGTTTGGAGCTTTGCAGAAAGATAAAAGCGGATAACCGTACAGCTCAGATACCTATTATTTTACTCACAGCATTAATTGCCGAAGCAGACCAGCTGGCCGGCCTGGATAGCGGGGCCAATGATTATATCATCAAACCATTTAACTTTGAGATACTGCTTTCAAAGATCCATAACCTGTTGCGGATGCAGCAAACATTTAAAAACACCTATCAAAAACAGATAGAGATACAGGCAAAGGATGTAGTGGTAATATCTGAAGATGAGAAGTTTTTGAAAAATGCATTGGATTATATTGAAAAGAATATCACTAATCCCAACTTCTCTGTAGAAGAGCTTAGCCGGAAATTAAACCTGAGCCGGGTGTCTCTTTATAAAAAACTGCTGACCCTTACCGGAAAAACCCCGGTAGATTGCATCAGGACCATCCGTTTAAAAAGAGCCGTGCAATTATTAGAAAAGAGCAAACTAAGCATAGCTAACGTAGCCTACGAGGTAGGTTTTAATAACGCCGCTTATTTTGCCAAAGTTTTCAGGGAGGAATATGGCCTTCTGCCTTCAGAATATATTACTGAACTCCGCAGTAAAGAAAAAGAAGATACGCTTGCTTAAGGAGTAAAATGTATTTTATGAACTAAATACCAGGCTGATTGATGGTTTAACCGGCCTTGTAAACATTTGTATTATATATTTTATAAAATCTGTTATCCGTTATTCAAAAACGGGCTTAGTTTTATCCGCTGAATATTTAACCGGCTTTGCACTCTTTTTGCAAAAGCTAATATTAATTTAACCAATGGATCAAATTAAACCCCTGAACAAAATCGCCGTTTTAAAGTATGCCGCTTTTTTAATAATCAATTTGCTATTATGGCAATCAACCCGGGCCTCGGTAATTTCTTATACCAAGAGTACTGACGGGGTTATTTTTAAACTGGATAAAGGTTTAATGAATATTAGGGTATGTAATGCAGATATTATTGAAGTTAAATACACCATTTTCGACACCTTCCCCGAAAAAAATTCATTAGTAATAGATAATTCCTGGAAACAGGGAGCACCATTCACCGTATCGGGTAATAAAGAACAGATCACTATTACTACATCAAAATTGGTGATCAGGGTAAATAAGACATCCAATGCCATTACCTACCTTAATAAAAAAGGAGAAGTGATCACTTCTGAAAGCGCTGAAAATAAGACCATGGATAAAGCCACCATTGCAGGCATCGATACTTATAACTGCAATACAGGGTTTAATTCTCCGGCTGATGAGGCGCTTTTTGGTTTAGGCTGTCATCCCGAGGACACGCTATCCATTAACTATAAAGGACGCAACCAGCAAATGCTGATCAAGTATATGACGGGGGCAATTCCTGTTATGCTATCCACAAAGGGTTATGGCTTATTATGGGACAATTATTCAGCATCAAACTTTTACGGTGCCGAGGCCGGTAATACACAATTCAAATATGTATCGGAAAGCGGTAAAATGGTAGATTATTACTTTTTTTATGGTCCCGGTTTCGATCATATTATCGACCTGTACCGAACGGCTACCGGTAAGGCGCCAATGTATCCAAAATGGTCATTCGGGTTGTTCCAATCACAGGATAAATATACAACGCAAGATGAGATACTGAGTGTTAAAGATGGTTATCGAAAAAATCATATCCCCGTTGACGCAGTGGTTCAAGATTGGTATTGGTGGTCGCCGTTGCCTATTGGCTCACATATTATGAACCATGAGCGGTATCCTGATCCCAAAGCCATGATAGACGAACTGCATAAAGCAAACCTGCATGCCATGATATCGATCTGGCCGGTGTTCGGAAGCGGCACCAATAATTTCAATGCGCTGAAAAACAAGGGTTTTCTCACCAGTATTACCTGGGATAATTTTGTGACCCATACCTTTGATACTTATTATGATGCTCATAATCCAAAAGCGCGGGACCTATACTGGGCACAAGCGCGGGACAGTGTGGTAAAACGATATGGGTGGGATGCCTGGTGGGTTGATCAGTGTGAGCCTGATAATGGCTCATTATTGGATGAACGCCGTAAAGCGGTATTCTCTGTAGGCAAAGGGATCGATTATTTTAACAGTTACTCATTAGAACATGCGAAAGGATTATACAAGGGCTGGAGAAGGGATATCCCTGGCAAGCGTGCTTACTTTTTGATCAGGCAGGCATTTGCAGGTTCGCAGCATTATGCCGCCACTTTATGGTCATCAGATGTGACTACCACTTTCCGGGCATTTAAATCGCAGGTACCACAAGGTATCAACGCCTGTGTATCCGGCATGCCTTACTGGACATCCGATATCGGCGCGCCCGCCTGGTTGGCGAGGACAATCGCGACGTCGCGCGCATGGC
>JBEHXM010000049.1:0-32158 GCA_048498695.1 Bacteroidota bacterium | reverse complement strand
GAAGCTTTGGTGAAGGTTACCTTGTAATAAGGCAAGCAGAGATCTCTGAAAGCCGCATCCGGGGCAGTCAATGCCGGTAATAAATTTGAAAGGGCAGGGAAGCATATGAGCCTGCAGCCATTTAATGAATACTAAATGGCTGCAGGATATTGTATACAATAGATTTGAACACATTAAACTTCTGGTGGGGTGGGCGGAGTTGAAAGTATTAATAATTCTAAAAAATACGAAGCCTTTGGAGAAAAAACATTCTGTTACTATTATGTAAGTTTGCAGCGATGAAAAGGGAACAAATTTCTGTATTTGACATATTTAAAATTGGCATAGGTCCATCAAGCTCACACACGCTTGGGCCATGGCGGGCCGCCCAGCAGTTTGTGCAATTACTGGAAGAACAAGGTGTTTTGTCATTAGTAACCGGTATAAACATCCTGCTTTATGGTTCGCTGGCTAAGACAGGGAAAGGGCATGGAACCGATATTGCCATTTTGCTTGGCCTGAGCGGTGATGACCCTGTTACTTTTGATGTGAGTGCGATAGATGAAAAGATAGCACAGATCAGGATAACCAATTCGTTGCTGCTTGGTGGCAGCCAAAAGATAAATTTTTCTAATGAAGATGATTTGCTTTTTTTATTTAACGAGAGCCTGCCCTATCACCCTAATGCAGTAACCTTCCAGGCATTTTTAAATAATGGCAAAGCTGTTTCGGCAACTTTTTATTCTATAGGCGGAGGATTTGTTGTAAAAGAGGGTGGAGAGCAAGGTCAGTCTAAAAATGAGGTCGATCTGCCTTTCCCTATAGATACGGCTGGCGACCTGTTGCATTGGTGCATTAAAACCGGTCTGAAGATATCGGAAGTAGTGATGGAAAATGAAATGGCCTGGAAGAATGAAAAGGATACCAGGAGCGGGGTGCTCAACATCTTCAGGGTAATGCAGGAATGCATGTACCGGGGTTGCCATACCAGAGGACATTTGCCCGGTGGCTTGAATGTGGCCCGGCGTGCGGCCAGCCTTAACCGCAGACTGATCGGCGACCGCCAGTATCAGAATTATGAAGAATGGGTAAAGGCCATCCGGGAAACCGGTAATGGTTTTCAAAATACGTTGGATTGGGTGAGCTGTTTTGCCCTGGCTATTAACGAGGAAAATGCTTCGTTTGGCCGGGTGGTGACGGCGCCTACCAATGGCGCCGCAGGAGTTGTACCGGCGGTGCTGCAATATTTTATCGTTTTTTGCAATGGGTTCAGCGAGGAGAAGATCATTCAGTTTATACTGACTGCATCTGAAGTAGGTAGCATCTTTAAAAAGGGCGCGACCTTATCGGCGGCGATGGGTGGTTGCCAGGCCGAGATAGGCGTATCTTCGGCAATGGCGGCAGCAGCGTTAACAGAATGCCTGGGTGGCTCACAACGCCAGGTATTAATGGCTGCCGAAATTGCAATGGAGCATCATTTGGGTTTAACCTGTGACCCGATAGCCGGACTGGTACAGGTACCCTGCATAGAGCGTAATACCATGGGGGCCATCAAAGCGATCACCGCCTCACAACTTGCGCTGCAAACTAATCCTGATAATGCTAAAGTGAGCCTGGATGCTGTGGTTAAAACCATGTGGCAAACTGCTTTGGATATGAACTCGAAATATAAAGAAACCTCAGACGGCGGACTGGCTATTAACATACCGATCAGCCTGCCGGAGTGTTAGATTGGGCAATCGTATTGCAGCATTAATCTTTACAGATAAGTGGTAATCACATAAGACTACATCAAATCAATCGTCATGGATACTGATCAACCTAACATCCAGTACGCTACACCATTTTTCATGGTGTCAGACATGGAAGCCTCCTTGAAATTTTATGTAGATGGATTGGGATTTACCGTACAAAATACCTGGACACCGGCCGGCAAAATTGAATGGTGCTGGCTTCAGCGTGAAGGCGGGCCTTTGATGTTACAGGACGCGAAGGTATCAGAAGGTAAGCCTTATCTTTCGGGCGATAAACCGGGTGCTGGTGTATCTATTTGGTTTCAATGCCGGGATTCGCTGATACTGTACCAGGAATTTATTGATAAAGGCATAGCTGCTCATGAGCCATTTGTTGGCAATGGACTATGGGATGTGCGGGTTACAGATCCCGATGGTTATAGCCTGCATTTTGAAAGTCCGACCGATGTGCCGGAAGAAACAAAGTATTCAGACTGGATCGGTCAAAAATAGGAACTTAATTTTGCTTCAATTTAGCCGCGACCATTGGCTCTAATAATTTCACCCACTCCGAATACATTTTGCCTGAAGGGTGCAAACCATCGGATGCGATCAAATCAGGATCATTTTTTGCCTGGCGGGAAATTCCGGTTATATCCAAATAATTTACTCCGGCAGCAGTGCTGATCTGTTTGTTAATGGCATTAAACTGATCTATATGCGGGCTTATCGTGCTATCCTGTCCGGCAGCAAAAGGGGTTACCCCCCAGTCAGGAATAGATAGAACAAATACGTGGGTTTTATTACCACCCGCAAACTTAATGGCCGTTTTTAACACCTGTTTGAATTTGATCTTGTAATTGTCCTGGCTGAGGCCCCGGTACTGGTCATTTACACCGATCAGTAAAGTGACAAAATCAAATTTTTGATGGGCGACCTCACTTTTAGAGATGGCTTCAATGAGTTCATCAGTTGTCCAGCCGGTGGTAGCAATGATAGTCGGGTCATTTACATGGTGTTTCCCTTTGTTCAATTGTTGGATAAGCTGGTACGGAAATGATTGTTCAGGTGGAACTTCTTCGCCTATAGTATATGAATCGCCCAGGGCAAGATAATTAAGCGCGGTTGATTCGGCACTTTTCTGCTGGTTATCCATATTGTTGGTAAGGGTCGTTGTAAGGATTATTAAAATTGAACAAACTATCTTCATGCAATCTCCATATCAAACAATACGGAAATATGATGTTTTAAGTTTTTTTTGATGTCTTCTATATCGGCTTCTTTGCCCAACTCCTTTTGCATGGAGGTTACTGCTTTATCGTCAATACCGCAGGGGATAATGTTTTTAAAATAGTCCAGGTTGGTATTTACATTAAAGGCAAAGCCATGCATGGTTACCCAACGGCTGCAGCGTACGCCGAGTGCGCATATCTTGCGGGCATTGTCATTGTTCGGGTCGAGCCATACGCCGGTATAACCGGGGTATCTTTCCCCTTTTAATCCGTATTGGGCCATGGTGAGTATAACCGCTTCTTCCAGCGTGCGCAGGTAAAGGTGTATATCGGTAAAAAAGTTGTCCAGGTCCAATATCGGGTATCCAACTATCTGCCCTGGTCCGTGATAAGTAATATCTCCGCCCCGGTTAATGGGATAATAAACCGCGTTCTTTTCTTTCAGACCTTTTTCGTCCAAAAGCAAATGCTCGGGCTTACCACTTTTTCCTAAGGTATATACGTGCGGATGCTCACAGAAAACCAGGTGATTTGGAGTAGGCTCGTCTTCGTCATATTCATCACCTTCACTTGTTATTTTGCGATTCCGTATCAGGGTTTTCAGCGCAACAGTTTCGCCAAACAAAGCCTCCTGTTTATCCCATGCCTCTTTATAGTCGATCAAACCCCAATCCTGGAAAGTTACTTTCTTGTTCTTCATATCTCTATCCCTTTACGTACCCAATCATGTAGTCTTCATATTGCAGGTAGTTAACGCTATAATTCCTGCTGACCGCACCTTTATTCAGATAGGCATCTACAACGCCTTCCTTGTCAAAGTTAAAGTGCTTTAACGAAATATTATCAGCAAATGAAACTTCTTTTTGACCGTAGCATTTATAAACCGCTTCCTTGGCGCACCAGCACACATACAGCTGCTGTATTTTGGACTGATCTTTAATGAACGCCATTTCTTCAGGACGCATAAATTTAGGTGCTATGCGTTCTACCTTTTCTTTTAGCTGCTCAATATCAATACCAACCGGGTGTGTTTTGCTGATCATCACCGCAGCATAATCAAATGAGTGGCTGAGGGAGATGTGGTATGGAAGATCGACCAGGTGGGGTTTCCCATGTTCATCAACCCGGGAATCGATATATTCTTCGGTATTCAGCATCTTACGCAGCAGAACACGCGTGCCTAACCAATGCAGGTGCCGTTTACCATGGCTTAACTGGTTTACGTAAGCCTTTTCCTGCTCATTTAATTGCAGCTGATTATACAGATCATCTGCTTTCTCTTCTATTTTCCAAAGAGCAAATTCGGTGTCGTTATCAATTTGCTTTTTGTATGCGATGGCCATAAAGTAAAATTGCAAAAAGGATGGCAAACTTAAGTCAAATAATTCTAATTTAGGCCAAATATCACAGTGCTATGATTTTATCCGACAAACGCATTCTTGAAGAAATTGACAAAGGCCATATCATTATCGAGCCCTTTAAACGGGATTGTTTGGGTACCAACTCCTACGATGTACATTTGGGCAAGCATTTGGCTACCTACCGCAACCGGGTACTGGATGCTAAACAGCATAACGAGATAGATGGCTTTGAGATACCAAAAGAAGGCTTTGTTTTGCAGCCCAATACCTTATACCTGGGTGTTACGATGGAATATACCGAAACGCATCGCCATGTGCCTTTCCTGGAAGGGAAATCAAGTACAGGCCGATTGGGGATAGACATACATGCCACAGCAGGTAAAGGCGATGTAGGCTTTTGTAATACCTGGACACTGGAGATATCATGTGCACAGCCAGTACGCATTTATGCCGGTATGCCTATTGGTCAGCTGATCTATTTCGTGGTTGAAGGTGATATAGAAACCATGTACAATACCAAAGCCAACGCCAAATATAATAACCCTACCACACGTCCCGTGGAAAGTATGATGTGGAAGAATAAGTTTTAGCCGGCTATAAGGTAACTTTATCTTTACATTGATTTGAAAGCTTGATAACAATGCTACAAAACGGTATATTGTTATGCTAAATCTTCGTATGAAACCCGGTTTCTATCTATTAATTCTCCTTTTAACAATAACTCTCAATTGTTTTGGCCAGGCAACTATAACAGGAAAGGTCTTAAATAACGCCGACAAAAAGCCTGTCACAAATGTTAATGTATTTCTGAGCAACTCTGTTGTTGGGGATAAAACTTCGCAGGATGGCACTTTTACCTTACAAAATGTAAAACCCGGTAAATACGAGTTAGTGATATCTATTGTAGGTTTCCAGACCTTGCGTAAATCCATACATGTAGACGGGAACCTCAGTTTGCCCGATATCCAGATATCCGCCAGGGTAAAAGGATTAAAAGAGGTAGTAATTAAAACTAAGGAAGATCCTTATTGGGATAGCAACTTCGAGCGCTTTAAGAACCTGTTTTTGGGTACATCCGATTTTGCCAAACGTTGTAAGATATTAAATCCCAAGGTACTGAATTTAGATATCGACAGGCAGGCAGATTCGCTCACAGCTTCGTCCTATGATTTTATTGAAATTGAGAATAAGGCTTTAGGATACAGGATCAAATACCTGCTTAATACTTTTACTGCTGTTGACAATGGTTTTGACCGCAGTTTGAATTACCAGGGAGATGTACTGTTTACAGCAATGAAAGGTACCCCGGTTGAAGAAAGAAACTGGAGAAAGGCGCGACTGGAAGCTTATGAAAATTCAGAGATGCACTTTTTACGTGCGGCACTGCATAACCGGTTAAAAGAGGAGGGTTTTAAAGTGCTGCAATTTGCTGCTATCCCGAACCTGGAAAGACCGTCTGATAGCGTTATCGAAGCAAAGATCAATTTTTTTAAAGCGAAACCATCCCATAAAAGATGGAAGGATTCTCTTAATTTTTATTATGAAAAGAGAAAATCACCAAAGCTATTTAATAAGAGATTATATGATTTCCCTTTAAAAGCTGAGGAGATCATTTCGCAAACCGAACAACCGAATGTTTATGTGCTGGGATGTGACATGGATGCACTGCATATTACCTACAATAAAAAAGGATGGTTAGAAAATGTCCGGATTCATAACCTGGATGCAGCTAACAACCACGAAGTAACAATGGTTAATTTTAAAGCACCTTATGTGCTTTTTGATAATAATGGCTGGATACTTGAGCCTGGTAATTTGTCATTAGATGGGGTATGGGCCAGGAACAGGGTTGCTGAACTGCTGCCAGTAGATTATGATCCTGCCGACAATGGAAGTAATGATACAAATTCTAAGGTAGCAGATGGCCCGAAAGATTCTCTGCTGGTAAAGCTGGTATCCGCAGCCGACAGTATTCAAGAGGCTCGCCCGGTTGAGAAAGTGTATCTTCATTTAAATAAGCCTTATTACTATCCCGGTGATACAATCTGGTATAAAAGCTATACGGTATCAGGTAATGAGCATAAGCTTTCGGCATTGAGCGGCATATTGTATGTTGAACTGACAGGGCCGGGGGACTCGCTATTAAAGCGGGAAACTTTAAAACTGGATTCGGGTATGGCACCCGGCGATTTCAGCTTGCCCATTAAACTTGCTCCCGGCGTATACCATTTAAGGGCATACACCAACTGGATGCGCAACCAGGATGCAGCTTATTTTTATAACCAAAGCCTGCAGGTTGTCGGCTTCCAAAGCCAAATAGCCGCAAACGAGACCGGACAACGTCCCGATGTCCAGTTTTTCCCGGAAGGCGGGGACCTTGTTAATGGCATTCGTTCAAAAGTGGCAGTAAAAGCTGTAAATGCAAACGGCCTGGGTGAAGATATAAAAGGTACAGTAACCGACAACGACGGCAAGGACGTAGCCACCTTTACAACACAGCACCTGGGTATGGGCGCGTTTGCACTTGTGCCGCAGGAGGGAAAATCTTATAAAGCCAATATCACAGCATCATCCGGTGCACAATTTACTGTTGATCTGCCGGTCGCCAAACCTTCAGGCTATACCATGGCTTTAAATAATGCGGATAAGGATAGCTTGTATGTAAAAATATCAGTCAATGACAAATTTTTAAGCGAACACAAGAATTCAATGTTTTATTTGATCGCACAATCCGGAGGCAAAGTATATTTCACATCCGCTGCGCATCTGTCGGGGCCTGTGCTCACTACACTTATCCCAAAATCCCGTTTTCCGACAGGGATTCTTCAGTTTACCCTGCTTTCGGCAACAGGGGAGCCATTGAACGAGAGAGTAGCATTTATTCAGCAAAATGATAATTTGAAATTAAATATATCTGCTGCCAAACAGTACACAACCCGGCAAAATGTTAAAATAGATTTACAGGCAAAATCTGCGACTGACGAAGCCGTGTCAGGGAATTTTTCGGTATCGGTAATTAATGAAAATTATGTACCTGTTGATGAAAATGCCGAAAGCACCATATTGAGTAACCTGTTACTGACCTCGGACCTGAAAGGATACGTTGAAAAACCCAATTATTACTTTATTAATGAGAATGAACAAACCCGCTCAGACCTTGACCTGCTGATGCTGACACAAGGTTACCGCAAATTTGAATGGGAACAAGTATCAAGCAATCACCAGGCACCTTTGGCCTATCAGCCAGAGGAATTGCTGGAGTTAAAGGGGTCATTAAAAACTAATAAAGGCAAACCCATACCAAACGGTAAGGTCAGGTTACTTTCGGCTGCAAGCAACGTGCTGATAGATAATACAGCAGATGCTAATGGCAATTTTAAATTTACAGAACTTAACCTTACGGATACCGATAGAGTAGTATTGAGCGGTGGTAAACAGCGCAATTACGAAAATATAGTGATCCACCTGGATAAACGTAATTACCCGGCGATTGACAAAATTAGTGACAGTACAAAGATTTCTCCTGTTAATTTAACATCTGCGCAGGCGATAGAATTGCGGAATGCTTACAAGACTTATTTTGATATTGCCACTAATCTGAAAGGGGTGACTATAAAGGGAAAAAGGATCAGCACTCCAAGACCCTTGCTGACACATTCTGCAAATATGAATGGCGTTGGTCATGCCGACCAGATCATTACCGGCAATCAGCTGCAGCATTGTCCACAATTGGTCGATTGCCTGGCTGGAAAATTATTGGGTGTGATCTTTAAAAAGGGGATACCCTATAATATTGGTCATGTGCCCGGCCGCTTGCAAGGAAGCCAAATAGTAATGGCTATATATGTAGATGGAATGCCTGTTAGATCAGATTATTTGAGTACCATCAATGTGGATAACGTTTACGGTGTGGAGGTGCTGCGTAGTGCAGCTTATACAACGATATATGGCACGGAAGCATCGGGTGGTGCATTGCTTATTACAACTAAACGCGGAGGAGATGATTTTACAAGTGTGGAAGCAGTTCCGGGCTTAATTACTTACCGGTTCAAAGGTTTCTATGTAGCCAAAACATTCTACTCGCCAAAGTACAGCACTCCGCAAACAACGGATATAGCCGATACGCGTAATGCGGTTTACTGGAATCCGGATATTACCACCAACCAGGATGGCAAAGCATCATTTGAATATTTTAATGCAGGTACTAAAGGCACTTATCGGGTAGTGGTGGAAGGCATTGACAGTAATGGAGATATGGGCAGGCAGGTATATAGATACAAGGTGGAGTAAGAAATTATGAATGAGTACTAGTCGGAAAAGCTTACCATATTTTCAAATAGGATACAGGTTTTATAAATTGCTTTTATATACCTTAACCATGAAACTCAGGGCTTGCCTTATAGTGCTTATTATTATTGCCAGTCTTTCATTATCTGCACAAAATAACAAATCATCAAGCAATACTTTCCTTTCTTCCGTACAATTCACTGTATCAGGAAAGGTCTTGAATGCCAGGGATAAAAAACCCGTTGCAGACGCCAGTGTATTTATAAACAATACTACTATAGGTAATAAGAGCGATAAAGCCGGTAATTTTACTTTATATCATGTAAGGCCTGGTAAATATAAATTGGTTATATCCGTTATTGGATTTGAAAATTACAGCCGGGAAATAATTATTAACGGTAATATCAAATTGCCGGGTATCACCATATCGCCAAAAATAATTGCTTTAAAAGAAGTTAGCATAAGATCAAAAAATAACGGAAAATTATATTTCAGCTGGTTTTATGAAACGTTTAAAAATGAGTTTTTAGGAACGTCAGACCTGGCAAAAAATTGCAAAATACTCAACCCTGCAGCGTTGCATATCGACTATGATGAAACAACTGGTACAGTTACAGCCCTATCGTCTGGTTTTTTAGAAATTGAGAATAAAGATCTGGGATATAACATCAAATATTTGCTGACAGATTTCAGGCTGATCAATAAACATCCTAAGGCCAGAGAGGTAAGATTTGAAGGCTCTGTTTTATTCTCGAAAATGAAGGGTACCCCAGGTCAGGAACGGCGGTGGGAGCAAAGGCGACGGGATGTTTATGAAGGATCGGTTATGCATTTTTTCCGGACAGTTTTAGATGGCCAGCTGGATACAGAAGGTTTTAGGGTACTGCGGTTGACAGCCTATCTTAATCAGAATCGCCCGGCAGACAGCCTGATCAAAACCAGGATCGATCAGTTTAGCACTACACGTGTCTATGGAAAAAATCTTAAAAATTCGGATTCACTATATTATTGGCAAAGTATATATAAACTGCCGAAAGTAGTCAGGACACTGGTGCCTTTCCCTTTAAATAAGTTGGATGTTATATCAGTTACCGATCAGTCGGGCATATTTGCATTTGGATGTGATAGTGATAAGCTTTTGATTGACTATGATAAAAAAGGAAGGTTTCTTAATGCGACACAATTAAATAATATAAGTTTCCTTAACTATAATTTAGATAAGCCTGACAATAAGGAATATAGTCTCATAACATTTAAAACTCCCTATGCTTTTTTCGAAAGCAACGGAGATGTTATTAACCCTTACAGCATGGCGTTCAGTGGTGTTTGGGGCAAAAACAGGGTGGCTGAACTTTTACCGACTGACTACGAACCTGTATTAATTCAAAGTACGGATAGTCAATAGTGAAAGATTATTTCATTATTGATCATTCCCTTAATTTACTTCGAACTCAAATAATATTTCTCCCAAAAATCTACTGATTTTGATAGCTCACTGCGATCAACCGGGGCGTTGCTGCTACCGCCGCCCATACGTCCGCCTCGTCCGCCACCATGCCCGCCTCTTCCACCGCCACCGGCAAATCCACCACCGCCCCTGCCTGCACGACCCGGGTTTTCCTGTTCCGTATTGGCATTTTGATTTTGCCGGACTATGCCGTTGATCTTGAAATCGAAAGCCCATTCATTCTTGGCTATATCGTCGGCGTGAAAAAACTTTAAGGGGATAGCCGCCTCATATATCAGGTTGCCGTCCTTATCGTAATCGATAGCGGTTTTTATGCCGTAGGTATTTGATGTGGTGATCGTTTCGCCCTCGATATCTTTAAAGCCCGAAACTCTTATCTCTCTTAATTTTGTTAACCGTGCCCGCATTAGCTCATCGCGGTCTTCCTGCGTAATATCGGTTTTGCCTTGCAGGCCATCAGCTTGTTCAGCAAGATCGCCCGGTCCCGGGTAGCCGACAGGAAATGTGATACTGAAACTTTCCTTCTTTTTGCCGCGGGTATCTATACTTACTGTCAGTCCCGATCTTAATACTCGTATCTGTTCACTGCGGTCGTTTATCCGTATAGCCAGGTACAAATTGTCCTGGTCATTAGCCAGGGCATAGTTCAATTGTTTTTCGGGGTTATAGTAGCGAAGGCTGTCGCCCCATTCTTTAATATCGCCATCAATGGTGATGTTTGCCGGTGGCGGCTGTAGCGTATTTTGTGCTGTTTTGTTTTGTGCGTGGCTGAAGCTTACAATGGCCAGCAGCATTGCACAAATGCCAAACCAATGAGGGGAAAATCTGTTCATAGGGGATGTGATAATTATGGCGCTGTTTTTACACAAGGTAACAGCATTTTAGCGCATTTATTGCTGATTTTAGGTAATTTTGTCATTACATATGCCAACAGAAACCCAGGAAGAAACACTTACACTTGAGGACATACTCAGCAGCCTTAAGGAAATGCACCGGCTCATTTTATGGAATGATGATATCAATACTTTTGATCATGTTATATTTTGCATGATGAAGTATTTGGATTATTCAGAAGCCCAAGCCGAAAAGATAGCCTGGAAAGTACATAACGAAGGTAAATGTGCCGTGTTGGAAGGCTCGTTTACCGAAGTGGAGATCTACCGTAAAATATTACAGCAGGAAGGGTTGACCGTATCTGTAGAGTAAATTATTTGTTACACAAGCATTTAGGCTTTGTGTCAAAAATGTTTGATTAAAATAAAATAATACCATCTCTCTTTTATAATTGCCTGTGATTTCGGCGTTTATGTGTGATTTAGCAACATATTATTAAGCAAATAATATTTTTATGTTAAATAATATGAAAACTAATAAAAATTCAAAATATACCCAGAATTGCTTTGTATACCGTATTCACAATATTTTAATATGAAGGTTATAATTTAATTATACCCCGGAAGTTTCTTTGCCGTCATCAAAACCCGGCAGCAATGAAGAAACTCTTACTTCTACTCACTTTAACCTGTTTTTCGGCCTTTACTTATGCCATTGGTATAGTAAAAGGAAAAATTACCGATAAAAAGAACGGGGACCCCCTTATTGGCTCTACTATTACTTTAAAAAATGAAACGACCGGTGCCTCAACATCGGTAAGCGCAGGGCTTGACGGGACCTTTATTTTCAAAGATGTAGAGCAAGGCAAATATGTGGTCGAAGGTAAGTATGTATCCTACCAGACTTTAGAAAAACATATCAGCGCAAGAGGGCAGACTGTGATTGTTGATCTGGCACTTGAAAGCAAAAGCAAAAACTTAAACGAAGTAACTGTTACCTCGCATGCCGGTGGAGGTACTGATCAATCGGCTCTTAATGCCGAGCGACGGTCAGACCAGGTATTAAATGCCGTATCAGCACGTACGATAGAAGTTTCGCCGGATATTACGGTAGCAAACGTAACGCAGCGGGTATCGGGTATATCTATTGAACGGAGTAATAATGGCGAAGGCCAGTACGCCATTATCCGCGGTATGGAAAAGCGGTATACCTACACCCTGATCAATGGGTTTAAAATACCAAGCCCAGACAACAAAAACCGTTATGTGCCATTGGATATATTCCCGGCTGATATTATTGAAAGACTGGAGGTATATAAATCACTGACACCTTCTATGGAAGGCGATGCTGTTGCAGGCGGAATTAACCTTGTATTAAAAGATGCACCGGACGATTTTATGGTAAGGCTAAACCTGGGTACGGGCTTTTCGCAGAGTGTTGCAGATAACGGTTTTGTTAAATTCGGCAACAACAATACAACTTTTCGTTCGCCACGGATTATTCACGGCAACAACTATATTGCCGGGCTGCAGGATTTTTCAAATAACGGTCAGCACTTTACCAATTCAAAACTGCCTTTAGGTACCATCGCCGGCTTAAGCATCGGTGGCCGAACTACTGATAAAAAATTTGGAGCACTGGTTTCATTAAGTTACCAGAATATATTTAAGGATACAAAGGGAACATTCTTCCAAACCGATGTGGATGCGGTGACCAATCTGCCAAAACCAACAGATATACAAAGCAGGGTTTATAATACCCAGCAGGAGCGTAGCAGTGCTATCGGCCGGTTTGATTACAAGTTTAACGACCGGAATAAACTGACCCTGGATGCTGCGTACATTAACCTGGCTCAAAATCAATATCGTTATGTATCTGATACCAGTTTAACATTGGCACGTACCGGCATAGGGCAGGGGCGCATAACCGAACAACCAAGAAGTATCCGTAACGTACAGCAGATCTATAATTTTTCGTTACGGGGCGACCACCGCCTGGCAGACAATTTCAGCATCAACTGGACGGGGATATACTCAAAGGCTACTGATAATGAAAACCGTTATGAACTGAATTTAGTTACTTCAAGGGTATTGCAGCCGGATGGTTCTGTCGTTCAGGACCCCTTAACCGTGGATGCATCAAATGGCTTTGCACAAACCTTTGCCTATAACTCAGACCAGGATAAAAGCGGTTACCTCAACTTTACTTACAGCCCTAAACTATTTAATACCAAAGTAGAGTTCAGCGCAGGCGGCATGTACCGTAATAAAACCAGGACGAGCACCTACGATGAGTATACTTTAACCCTGCCGATCACCAATTCGACCCAGGTTTATAATGGCAATATTGATAAAAATACATTTGAACTGACGAGTAATAGGCAGGGTACCCCGGGAGATGCACTTAACTATGATTTTACCGAAAATGTTGGTGCGGGATACGGCCAATTTAAATTTACCATTGGTAAGCTGCAAACATTGGGTGGCGTACGTTATGAGCATACCGACCAAAGCTGGGTTGATGCTGAGCCGGTTACTAAAGACGGTAAAACAGGCTCTATCAAATACTACGATCTTTTGCCAAGCCTGAGCTTTAAATATATGCTCTCGGATAAAGAAAATCTAAGAGCATCTTATTATTCTGCAATCAGCCGGCCGAACTTTTATGAAATTGTGCCTCATACCAGCGGCGATCCCGATGCTGATTACCAGGAAGTAGGAAATACCAATTTGAAACATGCTACCGCTGATAATTATGACTTGCGTTATGAATTTTTCCCAAAACCGCTGGATCAGTTTTTAGTAGGTGTTTTTTACAAGAACATTGCTAACCCTATCGAGTATGCTTTGGTCAGCAGCAGCTCGAATAAGGATCTTGTTTTGGAGGCCGGAAACTTTGGTACTGCACATAACTACGGGTTGGAATTAGATGTTACCAAATACATCAGCCACTTTGGTTTCCGGGCTAATTACTCATTTACAGAATCGCAGATAACTACAACCAAACAGGAAGCCTACAAGGATGCCGGCGGTAACAATGTGATCAGAACAGTTGATCAGACACGCCCGCTGCAGGGCCAGTCAAAGCACCTTGGTAACCTGTCGTTATTATACAAGGATACCAAGAGCGGGCTTGATGCACAGGTATCAGCCGTTTATACAGGCGAACGTATTAATAGCGTATCAGAATATCTGAATAATGATGTTTGGCAAAAAGCCTTTGTAAGCTTAGATGTATCGGCGGAGAAAAAGATATTTAAACAACTGTATGTATACGCCAAGGTCACCAACCTTTTAAACACACCATACCAATTGTTTATCAAACTGCCTTATCCGCCTTTGGCGGCACCGGGTGCAGCAGGGCAGGCAATAGAATATCAGCAGGCCGGGCATGATACGTTTGTCCGCAAGGATAACTATCAGCAATATTATATACTGGGCTTACACTACAGATTTTAATCCAAAACAATTACTTCAAAATGAAAACAATATTAAATAAGCTGATCGTATTGCTGGGACTAAGCACCATACTCAGCGCCTGTCATCAAAAGGAAATTGTTAATGTATCAAAAGCCCTGGTGCAAACGGCAAACGGTATTACTTCGGATACACTGAAAGGCACCATCAAGGGTACGCTCCTGAGCGGAAAGACCTACTATTTTAAAAGTGATATCACGGTAAATGATGGCGATACTTTATTACTGCAAAACGGCGTCCATTTAATTGCCCTGGGTGATGGGATAACGGCAGCAACCAGTCCTGAGATATTTGTGCATGGCACATTCATAAGCCTTGGAACACAGGACAAGCCTAACTATATCACCGTTAAAAACGCAGACGACCTGCATACGCAGGCCGGTCAGCAAAATTATACCAATGTATTTTTTGGATGGTGGGGTGGCATTACCTGTACCCCGGCTACCGCAAGCCCATCTAACCCCAACCCCGCAGGCGGGGACGTGATCATTAAATGGACGCATATTGAATTTGGCGGGGCTCCTGCAGGTGATAATGACGACCAGGCAATATACTCTTCGGGCGACTCGAGATTTAACTTATATTTTGGAAACAAAACCAAGAACCTGATCATTGAAGATTCATGGTTTTATGGTGCCAAAGATGATAACATCCAGGTAGGCGGCGGCCACATCAGCATAATGCGTAATACATTTGAGCTGTGCGGCGGTGTTGGCGGCGAATTCTTTAATATGAAAACCGGTACCCTGGGGGATATAGCTTATAATGTTTGTATAGGCTCTGCCACCAATTCCTTCAAAATTTCTGATTCCGGAACCTCGGGCATACAATGTACAGCCACGGTTTACAATAATACCATCATCGATGGCGGTTTCAGGCAAACCAAATCAGGCCGCGGGGGTTCTATCGACTTTGAAAAGGGCGCAAGAGGGCATGCCTACAATAACCTGATCGTGAACTGCCGGTTTGGTTTGCGCATTACACCCGATGCTGATGTACACAACGTAATTTACGGCAACCAATGTTTTTATGGTTCTTCGCAGGCCATCACTGATCAGTTTTATTCAAAAGATACTGATCCGTCTGTTCTTAGCGATAAAGCAGCGAGCGATATCATATCAACTACTCCTAAACAAAACAATCCAAAATTTTATGGATTTGATGTTGACCAGTTTGATTTTACAGCTAACCCTGGTCCGATAAGTGCCAGCTTGCAGCCACCGACTGTTGTTACCGTCGGGATATCCAATTTCAAACTATTAGGCACTTCACCTGCATTGAGCAAAGGGAAAACTGATTTTCAACCCTTAGGGTCGGTAACTACTACCGGCATGTATGGCACAACGATAACGCCTCCGGGTAAGGATATTGGCGCTTATCAAAATGATGGCACCGGCAACCTGCATTAATAAATATATTTGACCGATGAAGAAATTACTATTGCTGATCCTGTTCCTTAATCTCATAAGCGTTATTGTTTTTGCGCAGGATTGCGATAATGATTTTTTAGGAACAAAGACGTTGTACAAAAAGCCTGTTCAGAAATACACGCCCGCGCCAGCCGGTTATCTGCCTGTTTTTATAAACCACGCAGGCAGGCACGGAGCAAGGCATTTAACAAAAGATGTAAATACATCAGGGGCTTATGCACTGATAATGAAAGCTGATAGTGCAAATGAGCTAACAGCAAAAGGCGAGGAGCTAAAGCAGATGGTGCTTGCCCTGCAGAAAGTAGAAAAGGGCAATACCAAATCTATTTCTGCCGAAGGAAGGGCCGAACTGGCGGGAATAGGTGAAAGGATGTATAAAAATTACAGCGTTGTATTTAAAGCCAAGCCAAACCTGAATATCCGCATTACCAAGGAAGTAAGAACCAAACAAAGTGCCGATGCATTTTTAAGCGGTTTCAGTAAAAATCCTTTACCCGCCGGATCATCTGCGGAGCATAATGATGATACCAACCTACGATTCTATGATCTTTCGCCGGCCTATAAAAAATTTGAAGATGAGGTTGATGAAAGCGAGCCAAAAATATCCTTTGGTAAAGAAATGCACCTGGCAGAAATCAATAAGGCAATTATCGCCCGGATTTTCAAACCTGGATTACTTGCTAAGTTGAATGAAAAACAGGAAGAAAAATTCGTGTCGGATATATTCGGGTTTGCCACTATAGTTTATTCATTAAACAGTGAAATAAAGGAAGCGGGTTTCACCGAAAAGGATGTAGACTTTAAATCGTTTTTTACCTGCGATGAATTAAAAAGCCTGTCTATCCTGGATTCAGCAGACGACTTTCTAAAGAAAGGACCGGGGGTTGATAACAATGGCATCCAGGTAAAGATAGCAGTACCATTGCTTGTTGATTTTATTAAAACAACAGATGATTTTATTACCACAGGCAAGTATAATGCCCAGCTCCGCTTTGCCCATGCGGAAACTATTGCGCCATTTGCCGCGTTACTTCAGATTAGCGGGGCGGATAAAGCCAGTAATAATATTACACAGATAAATAAAATATGGCAGGCCTCGCAGGTAATACCGCTCAGCTCAAATATTCAATGGATATTTTACCAGAAAAAAGGTACAGCCGGCTACCTGGTAAAAATACTTTTGAATGAAAAAGAAGTGCATATATCGGGACTAAAAACCACCAACTTTCCATATTACCGGTGGAAGGACCTGCGCACTTTTTACCTCAATAAATTAGGTAGGTTACATGTGGGGCTTTCAGATGATATGAATGCCTATCTGACCGGTCTTAAATAAAAAAAGCACCTATACAGGTGCTTTTCATTTTTATGTTTTCAGGGTTTAAACCATATAATTCCATCCGTGCGGATCGGCAGCGTTGCCGTAGCGGATGCCATCCAGGGTTTTTAATACCTTTTGAGAGAATTCACGCGTTTTAGGATCGCTCAGGAAGTACTCCTCACCATTGTGGCTCAATGAGCCCACCGGTGCAATAGTCGCAGCTGTTCCGGCAGCAAAGGCATCAGTTAATTTACCGGTTTTAGCACCTTCTATAATTTCGGCAACCGATACACGGCGTTCTTCAACCGGGAAACCCCAGTCGCGGGCCAGTGTCATTACGGTATCGCGGGTTACGCCTTTTAGGATCGTATTTTCTGTGGTTTGCGGCGTGATCAGCTTACCATCCAATACAAACATGGCATTGGCGGCACCCATTTCTTCCACATATTTATGCTCTTTAGCGTCGGTCCAGATCAATTGGTCAAAACCCTCCTCAACAGCCTTTTTAGCAGGCAGCATAGCGCCACCATAATTACCGGCTGATTTGGCAAAGCCCATTCCGCCTTCGGCAGCACGGGTAAAATGAGTTTCAAATTTAACCCGCATTACCTTTGAGAAATACGGCCCTACAGGACAGGTCAACACAATAAATTTATAGGTTGATGACGGCGCTACACCCAAAAACGGATCAGTAGCGAACATGAACGGCCTGATGTATAAGGAGTGATTGGCATTTGAAGGTATCCAGTCGCGGTCAAAATCAACCAAAGCGGCTATGCTTTGTATAAAAATTTCTTCGGGCAGTTCGGGCATGCAAAGGCGCTCGGCTGATTTGTTAAAACGCTCGGCATTTTTATCGGGACGAAAAACAGAGACCTTACCATCAGCATGTTTATAGGCTTTTAATCCTTCGAAAAAAGCCTGACCATAATGGAGGGCCGAAATAGCGGGGCTCAGCCCAATTTCGCCATAAGGGACTATTTCAAAGTTTTTCCATTCGCCATCGGCATAGTCGGCCACAAACATGTGGTCAGAAAATATTTTTCCAAAGGGCAGATTGCTAAAATCCGTTTGCGTTAAACGGGAGTTGTTTGTTTTCGTGATCTTGATGTCCAGCGTCTCAGTCATGGCCTGTTTAATATTTTATTCTGAAAATGGCAAGTTAGGAATTTTGTACCGAAGTTCATAGTTGGTGGCTCATAGATCATAGAAAATCACCTGTTTATGACACAAAAGACCAGATCGGCATATTTTGAGTTGGTAGTTGCCGGTGTGCAGTTTGCTATGCCCAACCTCTGTCGGGTATTTGAGTTAGAAGTTTATTACTTTTATTATCTTGTATGCTAATTTAATTAATAAACGGAGGCTTCATAAATTGACAGATGAATAAGGATAATTTAATCCAAATATTTCAGAATGTTTTGCCCATGAGTACCGGCAAAGCCGAACAGTTAGCAGAGAAATTTAAGGCGGGGAAAATTCCCAGGAACGAGTATTTATTAAAAGAAGGCGTTGTTTGCAACGAGTCTCATTTCCTTGAGGATGGCTTCATGAGAGCCTACACTTATGATCTTGAAGGCAATGATGTGACAACCGCATTTTATTCAAAGAAAATGTTCACCAGTGACCTTTTATCATTTTTTAAAAGGATACCTTCCAAAGAATATATCCAGGCATTAACGGATTGTGAAACGTGGTATATTACTTACGACGATATGCAGGCAAGCTTCCACACCATCCCTGAGTTTCGTGAATTTGGGCGGCTAAACCTCATTAACCACTATGGTACATTAAAACAAAGAATGTTATCGATGTTACAGGAAACAGCAGAACAACGCTATAATGATTTAATAAAGTCTAACCCCGAAATTCTTCAAAATGCGCCTCTAAAATACATCGCCTCTTACCTGGGTATAACTGATACCTCATTAAGCAGGATCAGAAAAGATTTCATAAAAAAATAACCAGTTTCATTTCTTGCCATTTGCCAAGTGTAAGCCAGAATATTTGATTTTCCTTTGTCTTGTTAATTTAATCAACAAACAAAATGACAAACTACATTTCAAATGCACCCCTTTGGGTTATAATTCTACTAATCGCAAGTTTTCTTTATTCTATATCTTTCATCGCAAACCCCGCAAAGCAGGCGGCGTTAAATTCAGGTATGACGGCAGCTAAATCAAGAAATATCCAACTCGGCATTTTTGGTTTTTATGTTCTTTACCTCACTTATGTTTCAATATTAGCTTTAAAAGGTGAGTTTTACATCAACCCTGTGCCGCCCAAAGTAATGATTTTCGCGGGTATACCATTAACTATTATATTATTTGCAATTGTTGGCAACACAAGCATATTCAAAAAGCTACTCCGTTCAATCACATTGGAATCCCTGATCACTATCCATGTATTCAGGCTTCTAGGCGTGTTCTTTATTATTCTTTATTTCTATCATTTACTTCCCGCCGATTTAGCTTTTTCAGCAGGGATGGGAGATATTATTACGGCGATTTTCGCCTGGCCTGTAGCTAAATGGGTTTCCAAACGAGGATCATGGAGTATAAAGGCTGTTTATGCCTGGAACATTTTTGGAATACTGGACATTATTACATTACTTATTATAGTGGGTATTACAATAAAAAAGTCCGCCGTTGGCGGTGGGAATGGAGGTCTCCAGGAAATGACGATATTCCCGTTTGCATGGTTTCCTGCATTTGCCCCAGCTACAATATTATTTTTACACACTGTAATTTTTAGAAAGTTACAGCAAATAAAAGATGCAAACTAAAGCCCCAGTACATTCTCCACCCAGGCCTTGCCCCAGTTCTCTTCCTGTTCGGCAGTCCATAGTGATGGGTAAAATATCAGTTTCTGGAAACGTGGTGGCAGATATTTTTGCCAGTTGGTGCCGCCGGTGGCTTTTATTTCGTCAGGCTCGCGGTTAAGGTAACGTACTGCCGATTTATAATGTGATAATGGCCAGTTCACGTTGGCATTTACGTCCAGCTGGCGTAGTTCATTCTCCAGTTCAGTGGTTGAATTGCCGTTATATTTCAATTGCTGCAGCAGGACGTTAAAGTTAAGCTCGGCGTTTGCCTTGCCCAGTTCAATAAAAGTTTTGGCATATTTCTTTTCAAACTGTTTAAGAGTCAGAGTTTTTTTGCCGGTAGATAGCTCGGTAGCGCCAAATTTCCAGTACAGGTATTCAAATTGGTCTTCTATAGGCGAGTTGCGCAGCTCATCCCGCTTATCTTTGGCCACCAGGTTAATGAAATCAGTGCCGTAAATCTCTATCAGCCGGTATTGTCCGCTCTGGAAACCGCTGGCAGGCAGTAATGACATCCTGAACTGTAAAAATTGCTCTTTCTCCATCCCATCCACCATAATTTCAAACGACTGGATAAGCGCGTCGAAATAACGGTTAATGCGTTTGACGCGTTTGGTAAAGAAATCCGAAGTAAGTGGCCGCTGTTCAGTTATCTGTTTACATTCATGCAGCACCAGTTTAAAATACAGCTCCGTGATCTGGTGATACATGATAAATATCTCCTCGTCTGGGAAGGGTGTTTTGGGGCTTTGCAGGCTCAACAGCGTATCCAGGTGAATGTAATCCCAATAGGTTAAAAAGTCGGCGTGCAGCAGGCCATCAAGGTAGGATATCATGTCCTGTCCCATTGCCTTATATTTTTCCTGTAAAAGTGCTAATCGTGATTCTATTTCGGGACTGATGCTCATAGGCTGGTTTATGGGGCAAAGGTAATAAAGCTTATAAATACAGAAACAAAACTATCACATTTATAGTTAAGCAATTAATCATGGCCATACAAAAAATACTGATAGCAGTTGATGATAGTAAATATGCTGAAAATGCAGCCGGGTTTGGGTTTGACTTAGCCCGTACACACAATGCTGAAGTTGGATTGGTAAGTATTGTAGAACCCATCGTTTACCAGCCATCAGGAATGACTGATTCGATAACCGGTATACCAGTAATTGAAGGACCGAATGTGAACGATGCGGATATACTCAAAGTACAATCGGAATCCGCCGAAAACATTTTGCAGCAAACCATTAATAAATTTAACGGAAACATCAAAATAACAACCTTCACCGAATTTGGTGCGACTGCCGACAGCATACTGAAATGCAGCAGGGAGTTTAATGCCGATCTGATTGTAGTAGGCACACATAACCGAAAAGGGCTCGACCGTTTATTTATGGGGAGTGTGGCCGAGCATGTGGTGCGCCATTCGCACATACCCGTTTTGGTAGTGCCGATGAAGGAGTCCGAAAGTCAGTAAAGTCCGAAAGTCAGCAAGCCTGTCAATTGGCAAGATACTTTCCGGACTTTCGGTCTTCCCGACTTTCTGACTAATAAAGCAACCTGAATTTTATCGTATGATCAATTGCTTTCAACTCGTTTAGCACCTGCTTGCCGTAGCCAGCGTTTACGTCGGTAATTACATAACCTATCTGTGCATTGGTTACCAGGAACTCACCCACAACGTTGATGTTATGCCTTGCTAAAACACCGTTTATCTGCGCCAGTATACCCGGTACGTTGGTGTGGATGTGAATCAGGCGGTGTGCATTGTCATTTCGCGGCGGCTGCAGATCAGGGAAGTTGCAGCTCATGTGTGTTTTACCCTCGTTCATAAACGAGATCACCCGCTTGGGGATAAAATCTACGTTACGCGGGTTATGTTTTGGATCGTCAAATATGATGATGCCATTCTCGCAGGCAGCCTCTGCCAGTTTGCGGCTGGCTACACGACCAAAGCAACCTATTATTTTCAGACGGCCTGCGTTCTCCAATTGCTCGGGTGTAGGCTGATTAGCCTCGCCGCATAGCAACACACCTGCTTCGCTCAGGTAAGTCCCGTCAAGGACCTCTTTATGACGGATGTCGTAACCTTCCTTGCGCATTTGCTCAACGGCCTCTTCGCCAACATCGCCTACCACCAGGCATTTAATCCGGTTTTTTGGATAAGATATAGCCCGGGGGAGCTTATTGATGAACAGGAATTCGTCAAAGCTGGGGGTAACATGATCGGCTTTTTCAGCCACTGATTTGCGTTCGATATTCTCCGTATAAGCAAAAAACTTTTTGATGAGGCCTGATTCCTTTAACTGGAAATCAGAATAGCCATCGCCAATACCGAAGATCTCTCCCGGCAGGTTCATTTGTTTTAACAGCTTTACCTTGCCGCCTTCCTGCGAAAGCGGGTTCTCACGATCATAGCCTATAATATTATCGTGCTCATCAAACACAAAGGTATTGGCGTAAATATTCTCCTTCTTAATAAAATATTCGGTAACAACAGGGGTAATAAACTCCTTAAAACCGCCGGATACAATAAGCACTTTATCAGTATGGGCTTTAAAAAAGTTACTGTTGCGGGAAAAGGAAGTGGAAACTTTCTTTTTTAGATGAGTGATCAACTGTTTCAGGTGATCGCGGTTGGCCTGCAGCAGTTTTACACGACCCTCTAAACTTTGACTAAAGGGTATGCGGCCTTCCATGGCGGCATTAGTAAAATCCTCAATCTGCTGGTAAATTTGCTCCCTGTCGGGGTGTTTTCTTAACGAAATGCGGGCAAGTTCGTCCAATGCTTCAACCTGCGTAAATGTGCTGTCGAAGTCGATAATAAAGTACTGATCCATCCTGTTTGCAAAAATGCAAATTTGTTACGATGCATCATAGCGAAATGTTGAGTTTGTTGATAGAGTACTGGGGTGTTAATAAATTTCATAACAAACTAAAGAGGTTTTGCCCGGGTATTGGTGATATCTATGGCATTTATTACGTTACAGCCGGTATCCAATTCAAGGCGATATTTTATCAGTTTTTTAGAACCATCGGAATCGACCCTGAAAGAGAAGGTAAGCAGGTAATAGCTTAACCTGTCGTGCTCGATATTATAAAGGTCCTTTTCATTACTGACAGCAAGATCGGGCCGCTGGCCATTTTCGCTGTCGACATAACTTTCCATCTTTTTGCGGTTAGCGGCACTTACACCGGCATAATCCAGAGATGAATCCAGCATAGTAGTGTAACGCCTTTTTTGTATTTGCGAAAAGGAAACCGGTTTAAAATACCGCGGGTTACCAAACCTTGATCTCATGTAATGCTCTGCCGAAGCTTCGGCCCTTGACTGTATTTGTGAGTTAATACAACTGCAAAAGCCTATCGCCAATAATAAAATAAAATATTTCCTCATTAAAATTGCTAAAGGTCTAACTAAAGTTAAGAAGATTTATTTGGCTTCAAGGCCGCACAAACTTCTTTTATAGATTCACTCACGGGTTTAAATTGAATGCCAATGGCTTTTTTGATCTTGCTGTTATCAAAGTCCCGGTTTATAGATGCAGCTTGTGCAGATGTCTTATCAATGGCCGGGGCGCTACCGGTTACCGTTCCCCAGAATGCCGCTCCGCGCCAGGCCAATTCCATCATCCAGGGTTTGGCCAATTTGGCAGGCGGTTTTATATCAAAGTTTTGTGCTATTTCGGCTGTCAGGTTTTTATAATCACGGTTTTCGGCGCTGATAATAAAACGTTCGCTGTGGATATCGCCGTTCATCAGGGCGATCATGCATTTGGCTACGTCTTCCACATCAACAAAGCCCATGCTGCCATTGGTATAAAATTTAAATCCCTTACGTATAGTTTCAAACAAAGCGCCGCTACCACCTGTACCGGCATTTGGGCCGATGATCATAGATGGATTAACTATCACAGCATCCAGTCCCTCTGCAATGCCACGCCATACTTCCATTTCGCTTTCCAGTTTAGATATGGCATAACCGTCCGTTTCGGTCGCCTGGTCCAAATGATGCTTTTCGCTGATCCACTCGCCGGGTTTGGCGTCACCTATCGCAGCAACAGAGCTTACGTGCACCATCCGGATATGATTTTGAGCACATAGATTGACAAGGTTACCAGTGCCGGTCACATTGGTATAGATCATCCGCTCCTTATCAGCCTGTTTTAATGATACAAAAGCCGCACAGTTATATACCTGTTTAACCCCATCAAGCGCATTCTCCAGGGCAAAAACATCCAGCAGGTCGGCCTCTACCCATTCTATATTTTCTTTTAAGGGGGATAAAAGCGCAGGCGTTTTTGAAGTGCTTCGCCTGGTACAACGGATATGATTGCCCTGCATTACCAGCTGTTTTGCTACCTCAGAACCCAGGAAACCCGTTGCACCCGTAACCAGTATCATTTATAATGTGCAGATATGTGAATGTGCAAATGTGCAGATAGATGTGCAGATGTGCAAATGTGCAGATATGCAAATGCTGGGTATCATGAAAATCAAAAAAATTTTGGTTGAGACAAAAAATCTGCACATTTGCAAATCTGCATATCAGCACATTCATATGTCTTTATCTGATTTTTTTACGCCGATAGACCTCAAAAAACTAATGCCTAAAGATGGTTATTACACCAGCCATTTGGGTGATAAAGTCGCGCATTATTCGGTGGATTTCCCTGAGCTGACTGAGAAAACAGATATCGCCATCATAGGTGTACTGGACGACCGTAATGCCATCAATAACCCCGGCTGTGCATTAGGTCCTGATTATGTACGCGAAAAATTGTACCTGTTATTTGAAGGTGCTTACAAAACAAAGATTGCCGACCTGGGGAATATACGCCAGGGGGCCAGCATTACCGATACTTATTTTGCAGTTAAAACGGTAGTGCACGAACTGATCAAAAAGAATATTGTACCGATAATTATAGGAGGCGGGCAGGATATTACCTATGCGCAATACATGGCTTACGAGGATATGGAGCAAAAGGTAGACCTGGTGGTCATCGATCCACGCTTCGACCTTGATGAAGACGGCAGCATAGATAGTCTGGAAACCAACTCGACATCGTACCTGAATAAAATATTTTTGCACGAACCTAATTACCTGTTCAATTTCAGCAACCTGGGCTATCAAACTTATTTTTCGAGCCAGGAAAGTTTACGGGTGATGGATAAGCTTTATTTTGATGTGCACCGCCTTGGTGAGATAACCAGTCAGGTTGCGGTTGCAGAGCCGATTATCCGCAATGCTAATATGGTCAGTTTTGATATCGGCGCCATCCGCTCTTCAGATGCTATGGGCAATGCAAACGCCACCCCAAATGGTCTTTATGGTGAAGAAGCCTGCCAGATAGCCCGTTATGCCGGCTTTAATGATAAGCTGAGCTCGATAGGTTTTTACGAATTTAATCCTGCGTATGACAGCAATGGCCAAACGGCTACTTTGCTGGCGCAAATGATCTGGTACTTTATTGATGGTTTTTATAATCGCAAGCGCGATTTTCCGTTAAACCCCAAATCTCAATACCTTATTTATAAAACAAGTTTGAAGCACGACGAGCACGAGGTGGTGTTTGTGAAGAGTAAAAAATCTGACCGTTGGTGGATGCAGGTACCGTACCCTACAGGTGGTTCAATGAACGAACGTTTCCACCTGGTGCCCTGCAAATACGAGGATTATAAGACCGCAGTTGCCGGCGAAATGCCTGATCTTTGGTGGCGTACCTATCAAAAATTAAACTAATCTGCAATTCATTAATTAAATTTGCGTTAACTAAATCATTATCTGATATTTTAAATGAAGAAATTATTTTTTTGCCTGTTGCTTTCGTTGCCGATAATGGCATTCGCACAGGTTCCGCAACCCTTTCATGTGGTTGGCAAGTTTGGAAAGCTTAATGCTAAAATTTTCATGGGTTACCAGCTGGGATCGAATAAGGTGCTGGATTCGGCACAGGCGGTTAACGGGAACTTTGAATTTAAAGGCGACCTCATCTATCCTTCACTCACTATACTGGTTGTAGATTATAAAGGCGTAGGTTCTGATAAACTGGATGCCGGACCGACAGCAGATAAAATGGTATTTTACCTTGATAAGGGTACAATACAAATACAAAGCCCAGATTCGGCTTATAAGGCACAGGTGATGGGTTCGCCGATAAATGATCAGTATAAAAAACTGCTGGCTATTGATGCCGATGCCCGCAGCAAGACTAATAAACTGATGGCCGATGAGGTAAAGGCAGCTAACGACTCCACCAATAAAGGAAGAGGGCCGAACCAGATACAGTCGAAATTGAAAGTGATACAAACGGACTATCATACGGCCCTTAAAAATTTCATACAGACTAACCCCGACAGTTATTTAAGCCTGCTTACTTTACGTACACTGGGTGGACCTTCGCCTGACCCGAATGAATTGGAGCCGCTTTTGGATGGCCTGTCACAAAATTTAAGGGACACGGAAACGGCAAGAGCGCTCAAGGCAGGGCTGGAAAGTTTAAAAACAACAGCCAATGGGGCCATGGCGCCTGACTTTGAACAGGCCGATACTTTGGGACATCCGGTGAGACTTTCATCATTCAGGGGTAAATATGTGTTGCTTGATTTCTGGGCGTCATGGTGTGGCCCGTGCAGGCAGGAAAACCCCAATATTGTAAAAGTGTATAACCAATATAAAAATAAGAACTTCACTATCATCGGGATTTCACTGGATAAAAGAGAGGGTGCATTTGCCTGGCTAAATGCGATAAAAAGCGATCATCTGAACTGGACTCAATTGTCAGACCTTAAGTTCTGGAACAATGCCGTGGCACAGCTTTATTTTGTACAAAGCATACCCAAAAACTTTTTGATAGACCCCAACGGAAAGATCATAGCACAAGGCCTGCGGGGTGATGACCTAGAAAACGAGCTGGCAAAAGTGTTGGGTAAAATGTAAGTATTGAAAGCTCATCATCAGTCTTTTTTAAAATTATATTCTTATAATTGAGTTCTCAATAACGAAACAATGAAAAAAATAATTTCTGCAATAGTTGCATTACTTCCTGTAATGGCTTTTGCGCAGGATGGTAAGTACACCATCCAGGGTACGGTAGGTACATATAATGCACCGGCCAAAATATACCTCCAGGCTTATGTTAAAGGTAAAACTGTTACCGATTCGGTAGTACTTAAAGACGGCAAATTCCAGTTCAATGGCTCAATCGGCAATGTGCCCCTTAATGCTTACCTGGTACTGAATGCCAATGGCACCGGTGTAGTTTACAAGGATTATAAATCACTTTATATTGAAAAGGGAACAATAACTGTAAGCAGCAAAGATTCATTGATCCATGCCAGTGTTGACGGTACCAAAACCAATCGTGAAAATGCAGCTTACGAAGCAGCTTTAAAACCTGTATATGATGAAGAAAATGCATTAGAGGCTAAACAAAAAGAGGCAACACCTGAACAGAAAAATTCTGAAGCTTACGAAAGAGAAAACCATAAAGCAGAGAAAGCCTTAGAGGCGAAGGAAAGTGCTATTAATAAAAAATTCATGCAGGATAACCCGGATTCTTATGTGAGTATGGGTGCATTAGAATCTTATGCTTATAGCGCTGATTATGCTGATATTGCACCTTTATATAACGGCTTTTCTGATGCCATAAAGCAATCAGAAGAAGGCAAAGCATTTGGTGACAGGCTGCCGAAGCTGAAAGCCGTAGCTATCGGGGCAATGGCCCCGGAATTTGCCGAAGCGGATACCAGCGGAAAGATGATCAGCCTTGCTTCGTTCAAAGGGAAATATGTATTGGTTGATTTTTGGGCATCATGGTGCGGTCCTTGCCGCAGGGAAAACCCAAGAGTAGTAAAAACCTATAATACTTTTAAAGGTAAAAACTTTACTATACTGGGCGTTTCATTGGACAGGCCCGGTGCAAAAGATAAATGGTTGGCTGCAATCCATAAAGATGGCCTGACCTGGACGCACGTATCAGACCTGCAATTCTGGAAAAGCAAAGCAGCCGAGTTATACGTTGTACGCGGCATACCACAAAATTTCCTGATAGACCCAACCGGCAAAATAATCGGCAAAAATTTGATGGGTGATGACCTGTCAGATAAACTGGCTGAGATATTTGGGAAGATCTGACGGTCATTCGTCATTGATCACTAGTCATTAAAAAGGTGGAGTTGATATGCAATTCCACCTTTTCTGATTTATAGGTTTTGATAAATTAAACAATGACTAATGACGCGCCAGCAAATGACCAATGACTACAGAAGATCAAACCCGATATCTTTCCTGAAAAACATGCCATCGTAGTAAATGCGGCTGGCATCTGCGGTCGCTTGCTGCAGGGCATTAAATAGATTATCCTGAAGAGAAGAGATTGCTAAAACGCGGCCACCGGTGGTGATCACATCGTCCCCTTTGGTAGAAGTACCTGCATGGAAAACGATTGATTCGCGTACATTTTCAGTACCGGTGATCACTTTATTTTTCAGGTATTCGCCGGGATACCCCCCCGCTACACATACTACAGTGGCGGCAGTTTTATTGGATATAATTAATTCTTTTTCATCCAGGTTACCTTCGGCTACGCCTAAAAGCAGGTCTGCGAAGTCCGATTCGATCCTCAGCATCACGCTTTCCGTTTCAGGATCACCCATGCGGCAATTGTATTCGATCACATAAGGCTCACCCTCACAGTTCATCAGACCTATAAAAATGAAACCCTTGTAAGGTATGTTTTCTTTTTTCAAACCCTCAACAGTTGGAATGATCACCCGGTCGGTTACTTTTTGCATAAAAGCAGCATCAGCAAACGGAACCGGTGATACCGATCCCATGCCGCCGGTATTGAGGCCTGTATCGCCTTCGCCAATACGTTTATAGTCTTTGGCTTCGGGCAGAACTTTATAATGTTCGCCATCGCTCAGCACAAAAACGGACAGTTCGATGCCCTGTAAAAACTGCTCTACCACAACCTTTGAACTGGCATCACCAAACTTGGCCTGGGTAAGCATTTCTATCAGCTCCCTTTGCGCTTCATCCAGGCTGGTGCAGATCAATACGCCCTTGCCTGCTGCAAGTCCATCTGCTTTCAACACGATCGGCAAACCTTGTGTTGCCAGGTATTCAAAACCTTGCTGCAAAGTTTCGCGGGTGAAGGTTTTTGACGCAGCAGTAGGTATATTATTCCTGAACATGAATTCCTTTGAAAAATCCTTGCTTCCTTCCAACTGCGCCCCCTCCCGCTGCGGACCGATCACCGGGATGTTTTTCAGTCTTTCATCCGCCAGGAAAAAATCATGAATGCCTTTTACCAATGGCTCTTCTGGCCCAACCAGCACAAGATTTATGGCGTTGTCCAATGCAAAACGACCGAGCGCTTCGAAATCAGTTGCTTTTATGTTAATGTTGGTGCCATATTGTGATGTTCCGGCATTGCCCGGCGCTATAAAAAGCTGCTGACATTTTGGACTTTGGGCTAATTTCCAGGCGAAGGCGCTTTCCCTTCCGCCCGAACCGAGGAGCAGGATATTCATGCGCCAAAGATAGTTTTTAATGTGCAAATGTGCGGATGTGCAAATATGCAGATGTGTACATTTTTCAATTGGTATTTTTTTTGAAAGAGCTGGAAACAAAACTTAAAGGGTAAAGCTTACTTTTACATTATGTCGAAAAGGTTAGACAAATACAGGAAGCTGCCCGTCTTTAAAAAATCGGAAGAGATTTTGGAACTGGCCGAGATCATATCTGAATCTTTAAAAGAGGATGACAAGAAAGAACATTTGGCAGCCGAGATACTGACCAACGCCATGCTAATGCAGGTAAAGATTGCCGGTGCAGAAGGCGGCGGCCTGTATTCATTAAAAATGCAGAACGCCGTTTTGATCAAACTGGCGGCCCACGATATGATGAATGCGGTGGTATTTGCTGCGATGGTTGAAATAAACGAAGAGGATTATGTACAGCTGATGCGCGATAAGGTGGAAGAGTTTAGGCTGGCATTTGTGGATTGGATAAGAGGGTTTGACAAAAGCTATGACATTCCCGATAACTGGGCTATCCGTTTTGACTCAAGCACACCCGAACAGGAAAAGCTGGAAGACCTGATGTTTGATGAAGATAAATTCTTCGATGATTTTGAAGACGAAAGCGGGGACGATATCGACGGCTTTGATGATAAAGATGATGATGTTTGATGTGCAGATATACCAATGTGCAAGTGTGCAGGTTTTTTAATTTACCATGCAGCATGGCATCTGCGCATCCGCATATTTGCACATTTGCATGTCTCAGTAACTGCACATTTACACATTAAAACCCTATATTTGCCTGCCAATATGACTTCAAAATTGCTGTGGCGCAATTGTTGAGTTTGCAGCATTATATCAAATTAAATATGTTAGAATTTATCAGTAAGCTTTTTGGAAGCAAGTCGGACCGGGATGTAAAAGGCATACAGCCGATAGTGGAGAAAATCAAAAATGAATTTTCAAAGCTGGATGGTATCAGTAATGATGAGCTCCGTGCTAAAACCATAGCTTTTAAAGAGACCATAAAACAAGGCCTTGCCGAAATTGATGCTGAATTGCAGGAGATTAAGGACAGGATAGAAGCTAACCCAAATCTTGAAGTAAGCGAGAAGGTGGAGCTTTATACCCAGGTTGACAAACTGGAAAAAGACCGTAACAAAGAGCTTGAGGTAATACTGATGGATGTTTTGCCCGAAGCTTTTGCAGTGGTAAAAGAAACGGCACGCCGGTTTAAAGAAAATAAAACCATTGAGGTTACCGCAACCCAATTTGACAGGGATCTGGCAGCACGTAAGGGCAATGTGGTGATCAAAGGCGATAAAGCTATCCACCACAATACCTGGGTTGCGGCCGGTAATGAAGTGACCTGGGATATGGTGCACTATGATGTACAGCTGATAGGCGGCGCCGTGTTGCACCAGGGTAAAATTGCCGAAATGGCCACAGGTGAAGGTAAAACACTGGTAGCTACCCTGCCTGCTTATTTAAATGCTTTGGCAGGACAAGGTGTTCACATCGTAACGGTGAATGATTACCTGGCTCGCCGTGACTCGGAATGGATGGGGCCGCTGTATGAGTTCCACGGCTTATCGGTTGATTGTATTGATAAACACGAGCCTAACTCTGAAGAGCGCCGTGCTGCATATTTGGCCGATATCACTTTTGGCACCAATAACGAATTCGGTTTTGACTACCTGCGTGACAATATGACACGTAGCCCGGAGGAATTGGTGCAGCGTAAACTGCATTATGCCATGGTGGATGAGGTTGACTCTGTGCTGATCGATGATGCGCGTACACCTTTGATCATTTCGGGCCCGATCCCGCGTGGTGATGAGCATGAGTTTTATGAATTGAAACCACGTATCGAGCGCCTGGTAAATACCCAGAGAAATTATATCAATGGCGTGCTTAACGAAGCTAAAAAAGCAATTGCCGAAGGTAAAACCGGAACAGACGAAGGCGGTTTAGCCTTGCTGCGTGCACACAGGGGTTTACCAAAGAATAAAGCCTTAATAAAATACCTGAGCGAAGGCTCCAATAAACAGGTTTTATTAAAGACCGAGAATTATTACATGCAGGATCAAAACAAGGAGATGCCGAAGGTTGATGCTGAACTGTATTTTATAATTGACGAAAAAAATAACCAGGTTGAACTGAGCGAAAAAGGTATAGAACTGATCACGGCTTCTGGTGAAGACCCAAGCTTCTTTGTGATGCCTGACGTGGGTACTGAGATCTCCGAAATAGAAAAATCACACCTGAGTGCGGAAGAAAAGATCGCACAAAAAGATACCCTGATGCGCGATTTCTCTATCAAATCAGAACGTATCCATTCGGTAAACCAGTTGCTGAAAGCCTATACTCTGTTTGAGAAAGATACTGAATACATTGTTGATGACGGTAAAGTGAAGATAGTGGATGAGCAAACCGGCCGTGTGCTGGATGGCCGCCGTTACTCGGATGGCTTGCACCAGGCTATTGAGGCCAAGGAAAATGTGAAGGTGGAAGATGCTTCACAGACTTTTGCGACCATTACCCTGCAAAATTATTTCAGGATGTACCACAAGCTTTGCGGTATGACGGGTACTGCCGTTACCGAAGCCGGTGAGTTCTGGGAAATATATAAACTGGATGTGGTAGAAATACCAACCAACACCCCAATAATAAGAGACGACAGGCAGG